>CAYMYV010000001.1:0-41894 GCA_964394775.1 uncultured Lachnobacterium sp.
ACCACCAACGAACCAAAGCTGACCCTAGGGTCTTTTGCGGTGTTAAAGGTAAAGGAGGTTGGCAAAATCGGAGCGTTCCTGGATTGGGGATTGGAAAAGGATTTGTTCCTTCCATTTAAAGAGATGCGCCAGAGAGTTCAGCCGGAGGATGAGGTTTTAGTAACTCTCTACATTGACAAGAGCGAGCGTTTATGTGCAAGCATGAAGGGCTTGTACAATCTCTTAGCAACCGATTCTCCTTATAAGAGTGGAGATATGGTAACAGGACGTGTATACGAGTTTAGTGATAACTTTGGAACCTTCGTGGCAGTAGATGATAAATATTCTGCCCGCATTCCAAATCACGAGGATCACAGCTTCCTTCGTGTAGGGGATATCATTGACGCCAAGGTCGTTAGCGTAAAGCCGGATGGCAAGCTGGATTTGACACTTCGCGAGAAGGCTTATATCCAGATGGATGCAGATGCGGAAAAAATTCTTGAGCTTTTGGAGGATTATGCAGGGGTGCTGCCATTTACAGAAAAAGCAAGTCCTGAGGTTATCAAACGCGAGACAGGTCTTAGCAAAAATGCATTCAAGCGTGCAGTCGGCCATTTATATAAGGACAGAAAAATTGATATATCGGATGGCAGGATTCGCCTTATTCAGGAATAAGACCGGAAGGAAAGAATATACTATATTAAGAAAGAAGGATAAATTTATGAAAACAATTATCAGTACTACATCAGCACCAGCAGCAATCGGACCATACTCACAGGCGATTGAAGTAAATGGAATGGTTTACACATCCGGTGTGATTCCGGTAAATCCTGCAACAGGTGAGATTCCGGAAGGAACAGTTGCTCAGGCAAATCAGGCACTTACCAATCTTAAGAACCTGTTAGAGGCAGCTGGTACAAGCATGGATAATGTAGTAAAAACAACAGTATTCATTAAGGAAATGAATGAGTTTGGAACCATTAATGAGGTTTATAAGGAATACTTCACCGCAGAGTTTCCGGCAAGAAGCTGCGTAGAGGTAGCAAGACTTCCAAAGGATGTATTAATGGAAATCGAAGCAATCGCTATCAAATAAGTATAAAAAATACCAAAAAATGGCTTTTATTTTCGTAATATTTATGGGTTGACACTTGTATACCACTTTGCTATAATGTCACCGTAACATTTGTAACAAATTTGTAATATTTAAACCGTTTGGGGGAAATATGATTACTAAGAGATTGAGACTTACAGCTGGCTTTCTTGCAGCAGTACTTACCATTAGCTCTGTTCCGGCAGAGGCATTTATGGGAAGCAATACAGCTGAGGTGACAGGATATATTACCGGTGGAACGTATAGCTTTTCTGCTGGTGCACACGCTGCTATTAATGAAACCGTTGTTATGATTGGTGAAGACGACGAGCTTCTTGCAGATAATGAAACTGACGTAACAGAAAACGAAGCACCTATCGTTGCAGAACCGGAAGTGGATGAACCTGATTCATCCGATACAATTGTAGAGGATGAGGTGGAAGCAACACCGGAAGAATCAGAAACACCGGAAGCACCGGTAAATGAGTTTGCAAATATCGCAATTGCAACAGGTATTTCTTCTTATTTGAATGTTAGAGCAGAAGCAAATTCAGATGCAGAGGTTCTTGGTAAGATGTACAAGAACAATGCAGCAATCGTTTTAGAGCAGGTTGGCGAATGGTATAAGGTACAGACCGGCAGTATGACAGGTTACATCCATTCCAAATATGTGACAGTTGGTGATGAAGCCGTTTGTAAGGCAGCAGCAACTATTACTGCTAAGATTACAACCAACTCACTCCGACTTCGCAAGAAGGCAACTACAGATTCAGGAGTGCATACACTTCTTGGAAAAGGAAATACAGTTACCGTATTAGATGACAGTATCGATGGCTGGCTTAAGGTAAAATACAACTCCTATACAGGATATATCGCAGAGGAGTATGCAGATGTAGTTGTGACATATACTTATGGTGAGTCAAAGGAAGAGGAAGCTGCACGTGAGGCAGCTGAGAAGGCTGCGGCTGAAAAGGAAGCTGCAAAGAAAAAAGCAGAGGAAGAGGCTAAGAAGCAGCAGGCTGCAAGCAGCAACAAGAACTACAAGAATCCAACAGGATCAGACGGACAGGCCGTTGTTGATTATGCAGTACAGTTTGTCGGAAATAAATACGTGTGGGGCGGCGAAAGCTTAACCAATGGTGTGGACTGTTCCGGATTTATTATGAAGGTATATGAGAAGTTTGGAATTGATCTTCCACATAGCTCATACAAATTACGTAGTGTAGGTGTCAAGGTAAGCGAATCTGACCTTCAGCCTGGTGATATCATTTGTTATAGCGGACATGTTGCCCTTTACATTGGAGATGGCAAAATTGTGCATGCGGCAAACAAGAAGAAGGGTATCATCATTTCAGACAACTACAAATACAAAAAGATACTTGCAATCAGACGCGTATTATAAAACACAAAAGCTTCTAGGGTTACCTGGGAGCTTTTTTCCTTATAGGAAATTGCGTCGTCAGACGCATCAAATCCCAAGTTCGCTTGCGAACTTGCAAGCGTCAGAATGACGCTTTTTTTCGATGTACGCGTGACGGAACGCAGTTTTTGCTGGGTTAGTGCACGTGATTTGCAAAATGAATGAAGATGAAGGCCTGCTTGCAAAATCTGAAAAAATGTAAAATGTGCAACTTGCACAAATCGACACAAATTTTAAAAAAGTACTAGACAAGCTTCGGAAATATTCGCAAAATGTTATCCACAATTTTAGCGCGAAAAACCCCCAAAAATCGAGTTATGCACCAAGTTATTCACGTTATCCACAAAATTGGGCATAAAATTCACACATTTCAGACACTATAAAAAGAACAACTGTTTTGTGAAGATGTCATAAACTTTGCTAAAAAATGGTAATTTTTAAAAAATGAATTGACATTTCAAATGTAAAAAAATTATGAAAATTGTCGGAAATTGTCGAACAATTAGCAGTCTTGAGAAAACCGGACTCCTGTGATATACTTAAGAAGCTTTGAGGGGATATGAATCATATAATTCTGAGGTAGGACATGACAAAAAATATAAAGAATAGACAATGGTATAAATATTTAATGATTATAATCGGAACCGGAATACTGGCCTTTGGTGTTCAGTGCTTTTATGACCCGGTAGGATTGGTTACCGGAGGCTTCAGTGGTCTTTCTATTGTAATCAAGCATATTTCCGAGAATTGGATAGAGGGTGGTATTCCATTATGGCTTACCAATATCGGGTTAAACGTACCGGTCTTTGTCCTGGCATATTTCTTAAAGGGCAAGAAATTTATTGGGAAAACTTTGTTTGGAACCATCATGCTGTCGGTATGGCTATATATCATTCCTATCATTGATATGGGAGAAGGCGATTTTATGATTGCTTCGATTTTTGGTGGCGTGTGTGCCGGTGCCGGAATTGGTTTTGTAATTAAGGAAGGTGCTACCACAGGCGGAACAGATATGGTATCTGCGCTGGTACAGTTGAAGCTGCGCCACTATTCCATCGTTCAGATTTTGCAGGTAATTGATGCGGCAGTTGTTGTTTTGGGTCTTTTTGTATTTGGTATGCGCCCAACGTTGTACGCAATCATTGGTATTGTAGTTCAGACAAAAGTGGCAGACATTATAGTAGACGGTTTTAATTATTCAAAAGCAGCTTATATTATTTCTGACAAGTATGAGATTGTTGCAGAAAAGATTTTAAAGGATTTGGACCGTGGTCTTACGGGATTAGAGGCCCGCGGTATGTACACAGGCACAGAGAAGAAGGTGCTTATGTGTATTTTGACGCAAAAGGAATTGGTAAATTTAAAGAATCTTGTAAATGAGGTTGACCCGGAGGCTTTTGTGATTGTGTCAGATGTGCGAGAGGTATTAGGAGAGGGCTTTCAGGAGTACAAAAATGAATTTTAGTAAAATATTACTATATTTATCATAAAAAGAAAGAGAAAATGCATAAAAAATGCACATTTGCTCTTTCTTTTTTTGTGTTTATGCATTAAAATAGTAAGTGGTATTTATGCAAAACGCAAAAAAGGAGACAAGGAGATAATACTATGATTTCCAATCAAATACTTCAGAATACAATCGATGGATTGAAAACTATAACCAGAACGGACCTTTGTGTCATTGATGTGGAGGGCAAGATTCTTGCAGCGACATTTCAGGATACAGATAAGTTCATTGCGCCAGCTAAGAGCTTTGTAGGTTCTCCTGCAGATAGTCAGGTGGTGTCGGGATGCCAGTTCTTTAAGGTGTTTGATGAGCATCAGCTGGAGTATATCCTCTTAGCATATGGCGACAGCGAGGATGTATATATGATTGGTAAAATTGCAAGCTTCCAGATTCAGAATCTCCTGGTAGCTTACAAAGAACGCTTTGATAAGGATAACTTTATCAAGAATCTCCTGTTGGATAACCTGCTGTTAGTAGATATCTATAACCGTGCGAAGAAATTGCATATTGAAACAGAAGTGAAACGTGTCGTATTCATCGTAGAGACGAATCGCGACAAGGATGGAAACGAATTAGAGAAAATCCGTGGTCTTTTCGGAGGCAAGTCTAAGGACTTTGTAACAGCCGTTGACGAAAAGAACATTATCGTTGTGAAAGAACTAACAGAGAATGAGAGATATGATGACTTGGCAAAAACTGCTGAAGTAATTATCAATCTCTTCCGCCCAGATGCGGACAACAACGTACACGTTGCCTATGGTACGATTGTAAATGAATTAAAAGAAGTATCTCGTTCTTACAAAGAAGCACGTATGGCGCTTGATGTAGGTAAGATATTCTTTGAAGACAAAGATGTTATTGCATACTCACAGCTTGGTATTGGACGTTTGATTTATCAGCTTCCTATTCCACTTTGTAAGATGTTTATCAAAGAGATTTTTGATGGCAAATCACCAGATGATTTTGATGAAGAATTGCTTTCTACCATTAACAAGTTCTTTGAAAACAGTTTGAACGTATCTGAAACATCTAGACAGTTATACATTCACCGTAATACATTAGTATACCGTTTGGATAAACTTCAGAAGAGCACAGGTCTTGATCTTCGTGTGTTTGAAGATGCTATTACATTTAGAATCGCACTTATGGTAGTTAAGTACATGAAGTATATGGAGTCACTTGATTATTAAATTTCGCAAAAGCGAGCTTGAGAAGGTGCGCCCTTCGCACAACGAGCTGCGAAATTTATCTGCAAGCTATGCTTGCAGACGGAATGTAGTAAGGAGATTGTAATGATTAAACTGGAACATGTCAGCAAGTCTTATTCTGCAGGGATTCCTGCGCTGAACGATGTTAACCTGGAAATTGAAGATGGCGAATTTGTGTTTGTCGTTGGTAGTAGCGGTTCCGGAAAATCAACTTTGATTAAGCTCCTCCTAAAGGAGTTAGAGCCAACCGAAGGGTCTATCATAATTAACGGCAAGCATTTACGAAAGATTAGAAGAAGAAATATTCCAAAATTCCGTAGACAAATTGGAGTGGTGTTTCAGGACTTCCGTTTGTTAAAGGACAGAAATGTATATGAGAACATTGCCTTTGCACAGAAGGTAATCGGTGAGCCGAACAAGAAAATCCGTAAAAAAGTATCCGCTATGCTTTCTATGGTAGGTTTGGCAGCAAAGTATCGTTCCTATCCAAAGGAATTATCTGGTGGAGAGCAGCAGCGAGTTGCGATTGCCAGAGCACTAGTCAATGAGCCAAGTATCCTGCTGGCGGACGAGCCAACTGGAAACCTGGATAGTAATAACGCATGGGAAATCATGAAATTACTGGAAGAGATAAATGAACGTGGCACTACCGTTATCGTAGTAACCCACAATCTCGATATTGTGAAGCTCATGAAGAAGCGTGTAATCACTATACAGAAAGGTGTTGTCGTAAACGACAGCAAACGAGGTGATTATGCTTATGAAAATTAATACATTTTTCTATTCCATTGGACAGGGCTTTAAGAACATTTTCCGAAATGGGATGTTCTCCCTCGCATCAATTGCCACCATGTCTGCCTGTATCTTTATGTTTGGTATTTTCTATATTCTGATTGCCAATGTAAATGTAATGGTACAGGGCGTAGAAGAGGGTGTGGCAATTACGGTATTCTTTGAGGAAGGTTTAGAAGAAGAGCGCATCAAAGAAATCGGTGAAGACATTTCGAAAAGAACGGAAGTAAGAGACGTGGTTTACGTATCCGCGGATGAAGCATGGGAAAGCTTCAAGGATATATATTTTGAAGGAAACGAAGAATATGCAGCAGGATTTCCGAATAACCCATTAGAAAATCATGCAAACTATGAGGTGTATCTTAATGATGTTTCCCAGCAGACCGGTCTGGTAACCTATATTGAGAACATTGAGGGAGTTCGTTCGGTAAAACAGTCGCAGGATGTAGCAGAAACACTTACGCAGTTTAACAAGATATTAAGTCTTTTATCCAGCGGAATCATCCTGATTTTGCTATGCGTATCGGTTTTCCTCATTAACAACACGGTTTCTGTTGGTATTTCCGTTCGTAAAGAGGAAATCGGTATCATGAAATTAATCGGAGCCACTGACTTTTTGGTTCGTTTCCCATTTGTAGTAGAGGGAATTGTGATTGGCCTTCTGGGAGCGGCGATTCCACTGGGAGTACTGTATGTGCTATACGACAAGATTGTGATTTATGTTGCCGAGAAGTTCAGCTTCGTTGGCTCCTTTATGGAGTTTATTGAGCCGGAGGTGTTATTCGAGGGCCTCATACCGGTTGCATTAGTTCTGGGTGTAGGTATCGGCTTCTTAGGAAGTATCTGGACAATCCGTAAACACTTGAAGGTATAAATGGAATATGGTAATCATTGATTTAATGAACCGGACACATTGTGTGTCCGGTTTTTTGCTTTATTTTATAGTCTTTTCATTGAAAAAACAGGATGAATTACATATAATAGTCCTATATGCGCAATACTTTTTACATTTTTTCAGAATGTATGATTGGTGTTTGTGATAGAATCACTCGCGTAAGATGGCGGTGTGATAGAAGAATAAGAAAGTAAGCAGGTAAAAAGAATGAGTGGAAATGAAAATAACATGAATGAAGAAAAAAAATCATGGGAAGTGACAGATTTGAATTCAAATGAAATGCAGGAGGATGTATCTAACCAACTAAGTGGCAATAGATATGAGGAAACAGACTGGGCAAGCGTAGGTGTTGCGAAGAAAGAAGGCTTTTTTAGTAAGCATAAATTTGCGTTTGGACTTTTTGCGGGAATTGGATGCGTGCTGCTGGTGCTTTTTGGTGCATTTCAGATTCTTAAGCTGTCAGGTCAGATTATTGTAATCGGCGGAACCGGTGTGCACGAAGTGGATAATAGTGATTTGTTGGATTCTGAAACGGTAGAGAAGCTGAATGAAATCTTTACTTATATGAATATTTACTATTATGAGGATTTTGAAATAAGTGACATTCAGGGCTCCTTGTTTGATGGATTAATGGAAGGCTTGGAGGACCCATATTCCGTATATTATACCCCGGAAGAATATGAGGATTTGATGGTTTCTACATCAGGAACCTATTATGGTATTGGTGCCGGATTAACGCAGGATCCGGATACCATGCAGGTGACGATTTCCAAAGTATATCGTGGAACTCCTTCCGAGGAGGCAGGGCTTAAAAACGGCGATATCATCCTCTCTGTCGAAGGTATTGACGCAAGCAGCATTGAGGTGTCAAAGCTGGTACAGGAGATTCGTGGCGATGAAGGTACTTATGTAGATATGGTTATTTACAGAGAATCTACCGGAGAAACCCTGGAATTTTCAGTGCAGAGAAGAAATGTTGAGCTTCCAAGCATTGAGGGTGAATTGTTAGATGGCGGAATCGGATATATTCAGATTTTAGAATTCCAGTCCAAGACGGATGAGCAGTTTGTAGAGATGGTAGAGTCCTTAAAGGAGCAGGGCATGAAAGGAATGATTATTGATGTTCGTGCCAACCCGGGCGGATTATTAAGCAGCGTGGTGAATATGTTAGATTATGTATTGCCATCGGGACTTATCACCTATGTGGAGGACGCATACGGAAATAAACAGGAGTATACCTCTGGCGCAAGCTGTGTGGATATGCCAATTGTTCTTTTGGTAGATGGAAACAGTGCGAGCGCGTCTGAGATTTTTGCCGGAGCAATCAAGGATTACGGATACGGAACCCTTGTTGGTGAGACTACCTTTGGAAAAGGCATTGTACAGACCATTATCTCACTTTCCGATGGTGATGCAATTAAATTAACTACAGCAAAATACTTTACACCACTTGGAAATTACATTCATGGTGTGGGCATCGAGCCGGATGTTGAAGCAGCATATGAGTATTCCGGACCGGAAGACGAGGATTATGATAAACAGTATGACAGCCAGTTTATAAAGGCGTTAGAAATTATGAAAGAGAAGCTTGCAGATGAGTAAACATACGAAGGTGCGTGAAAATTCTGAGGGACGTGAGGGAAGTGCGAAGTGTGAAGGACGTGCAAGCTATGACGGAAGTGTAAGCAAAAATGGACATGCGACCCCAGATGAACATGTGAGTAAAGGTAGAAGTGCGAGGCGTGACGGACATATCGATATGGGTGTGAGGTTCTGGATTTCGCATGTGTTAGTAGCTGCTTGGATGATTTTTATATTTTTAATGTCTTCTCAACCGGGGGATATTTCTGGGGAAATCAGCGGAAGCGTCAGCCATCTTTTTATGCAGATATGGAATGTTATCTTTTTCCGTGGCTGGACAGAGATGGAGATTTTGCAGATGGCAGAGGTATGGGATTATCCCATTCGTAAGCTGGCCCATATGACAGAGTTTGGTATTTTGGCGATGCTTTTGTTTTGGATGCTGGGCCAATATGAATATTTCAAGCAAAATAAATTAGTAAAAGACGAGCATAAATCACATTTTGAAATCCAATTACATGGAAATACACGGTTACTTTTAAATAAGAGATATGCTTTTGCATGGCTATTTGCCGTAATCTATGCGGCTACGGACGAATTTCATCAATTGTTCGTGCCAGATAGAGCAGGACTTTTTACGGATTTGTGTATTGATGCGTTTGGTGCGACAATTGCATTAACTGTGATAACAGTAGCTGGGAGAATTATTTTAGTTCGGAGGCGTGTGTCTACTTTTTCGGCAGATGTAAAAAAGGCTCGAAATTGCAAAAAGCAAAATGGCAAAATGCAGAATGACATAAGGCAAAATTGCAAAAAGCGAAATTGCAAAAAGTAAAATGACAAAAAGCAAAATGGCAAAAAGCGAAATGGCAAAAAGCGAAATTGCAAAAAGCAAAATGGCAAAAAGCAGAATGACAAAAAGCAAAATTGCAAAAAGTCTGGGTATAGTAAGAAAAATTGATGGGCAATACCCAAGTTTTTCTTGAGTTTTTCGTGTTTGGAGAGAAAATGGGTACAATATAGCAGAAATTCCTCTGATACCCTCGCATTTGAAGATTTGTAGGGTATTTGAAAATATAATTTGCTATATACCCAATCATATTTGAGACGCGTTGCTATTTTGCCAACGCGCAAAATAAAGCCAACGCACAAAGTAAATCCAAAGCATAAAGCAAAGCCAATGCATAAAGTAAAGCGAAAGCGCAAAGCAAAGCCATACAAATAAGTGATAGAAATTAATTATAAAATAGAAAGAGGTGATTCTGTGGTCGAACTCGACAATTTTAAAAGTGTGTTAATCACATACAAGAGCCCACTACAGGAAGTGAGGGATTCACTTTGACCTGGTAAATAAAGAACAGAGAATCCAGGAATTAGAACGAGAAATGGAGGCACCGGATTTTTGGAATGACCCGGCTGTGTCTCAGAAGAAAATGCAGGAATTAAAGAGTATGAAGGATGACGTAGCGACGTATGCCAATTTGGAGACCGGCTACGAGGACATCGAGACCATGATTGAGATGGGATATGAAGAAAATGATGCATCTTTGATTCCGGAAATACAGGAAATGTTAGATGACTTTGTAAAGACCTATGAAGCAATTCGTATGAAGACCTTGCTGTCCGGAGAATATGATAGAAATAAGGCAATTGTATCTTTACATGCAGGGGCAGGTGGAACCGAGTCCTGTGATTGGGCGTCGATGCTTTTTCGTATGTATTCCCGTTGGGCTGATAAGAGGGGCTTTACCCTTACAGTGCTTGACTCTCTCGATGGTGAAGAAGCGGGAATTAAGTCCATTACCTTTGAGGTAAATGGCGAGAATGCTTATGGATATCTGAAATCAGAAAAAGGTGTCCATCGTCTGGTTCGTATTTCACCTTTTAATGCGGCGGGAAAACGCCAGACCTCCTTTGTGTCCTGCGATGTCATGCCGGATATTGAGGAAGATATTGACATTGAAGTAAAGGATGAGGATATTCGAATTGATACCTATCGCTCCAGCGGTGCGGGTGGACAGCACATTAACAAAACCTCATCTGCAATTCGAATCACACACTATCCAACCGGAATTGTCGTGCAGTGTCAGAATGAACGCTCACAGTTTCAGAATAAGGACAAGGCAATGCAGATGTTAAAAGCGAAGCTGTATCTGTTGAAACAGGAAGAGCAGATGGCAAAGGCGGCAGGTATCCGAGGCGAAGTGACGGAAATCGGCTGGGGTAACCAGATACGTTCTTATGTAATGCAGCCATATACAATGGTAAAGGACCGTCGTACCGGTGTAGAGAGCGGCAATGTAGACAGCGTGATGGATGGCGACCTTGACTTATTTATCAATGGATATCTGAAGTGGCTGAGTCTTGGATGCCCAGAGAATATGGTCAGTGATGACGAATAGCCGGAGATAACAAATATTCATAAGAAAAAAGAGATGTGGAGGAATCTATGATTTTTTTCCATAATACGAATATTGCCAGTGGTACGTTTGGCTTAAGCGCCTATGAGAAGCTTAAGCTTTTGATTCTGTTACTGGTGATTGTGGCAATAGGAATCGGTATTATGACCGTATATAAAAATGTAACGAACAGGTTTAGAGGTTTTTCCAAGGCATTGTTTGGAACAACGGATTTTGTGAAGGGCTTTAGCCGGCAGGCAGATGTTTTGGCGGAAACACCAAAATCTGTTTCGTCTATGACGAGATTGATGGAGCCTCAGATTATGAGGGATTTTCCTGAATTTTCATGGGAGGAGTTTAAGCACAAGGCAGAAAATATGCTGACGTCTGCGCTGCTTGCAATCTCGACCAATAATCCGGAATATTTAGTGGATGCGTCGGAGGATATCCGGAAACAGGTAACGAATATTATTGCAGATAATCGTGCCAATGGAATTGGAGAGACCTACTCGGATATACAGATTCATCAGACGGAGATTGCCAACTATTCTAAGGCAAATGGAAAATGCGTGATTACGATTCAAAGCGCAGTGGGATATCTGCACCATAAGCTGCAGAATGGCGAAGTCATTACAGGAGATAAAAACCGTAAAACACAGACCAAATACAATATGGAGCTGGTATATATCCAGGATTCGGACCTTGCAGATTTTGATAATGCAGTGGGAACGGTTTGCCCAAGCTGTGGCGCGCCGGTCAAGGTGCTGGGTGCGAAGTTCTGTGAATATTGTGGAACAGGTATTATGCCGCTTAATATTAAGGTTTGGTCACTTCACAAATTTTATGAAGTGGATTATAATCGTAGTTAAGGGATAAAATGAGATTATATTTTTTTACATAAAAGATTTAGGAGGAAAAAAGAATGGGTATTATTAAAGCAATTGGACAGGCAATCAGTGGTGGCTTCGCAGATCAGTGGTTGGAGGTAATTGAACCAGATAATATGGGCAGCCAGACCGTCTTTGCACCAGGCATCAAGGTTCGTAAGGGCGAAAATACAAAGGGCTCTGACAACAACGTGTCAAATGGTTCTATGATTCGTGTTTATGATAATCAGTTTATGATGTTAGTAGATGGCGGAAAGGTTGTAGATTACACCGCAGAACCGGGATATTACAAGGTAGATAATTCTTCTTCTCCATCACTTTTGAATGGCGAATTTGGCGATACATTAAAGGATGCATTTAATCGTATCAAATATGGCGGAGAGAATCCAAGAGACCAGAAGGTATTTTATATCAACCTTCAGGAAATCAAAGGCATCAAATTTGGAACCCGCAATCCAATTAATTATTTTGACAGCTTTTACAATGCAGAATTGTTCCTGCGTGCACATGGTACATACTCCATCAAGGTGGTAAATCCATTGCAGTTCTACGCAGAAGTAATTCCAAGAAATAAAGACCACGTAGAGATTACGGATATTAACGAGCAGTATGTTTCAGAATTTCTTCAGGCTCTGCAGTCATCTATCAACCAGATGTCCGCAGATGGAACCCGCATTTCTCATGTAAGCAGCAAGGCTCTCGAGCTTGGAAAATACATGGCTTCTGTTCTTGATGAAGATTGGAACAAGATGCGTGGTATGGAAATTCAGGCAGTGGGTATTGCCAGCGTATCCTACGATGAAAAGTCACAGGAGCTTATTAATTTACGTAATGAAGGCGCAATGATGTCAGACCCAACCATTCGTGAGGGCTATATGCAGGCACATGTTGCACGTGGCTTAGAAGCAGCAGGCTCTAATGCAAATGGTGCGATGAATGGCTTCCTTGGCATGGGCATGGGAATGAATATGGGTGGCAATATGGCTGGACAGATGAGCCAGACAAATATGGCTATGGCTCAGAGCGGAGTGGGAGTTCAGAATCCTAATATGGCAAATTCAGCTCCTCAGAATTTTGGTGCGGGTGCAGCACAGCAGGCAGCTCCACAGCCAAACGTAGTTGCAGGTGGCACAGCGGCAGGCGCATGGACCTGTGAATGTGGCAATGTTAACACCGGAAAATTCTGTCCGGAATGTGGAAAACCGGCACCATCAAAGGAATGGACCTGCGAATGCGGAAGTGTAAATTCCGGAAAATTCTGTCCTGAGTGTGGGAAGGCCAGACCTTAATTTAACAGGATTAATTTTGTAATTTTAGTTATATTTGTTATAAGTAAAAGTACTAGGAAAAGGGGTTGCGTATGCAACCCTTTTTATGTTATTATCTTCCTCATGAAGACACTTGTCAGCGTGGGACACACAAAGGAGTAACAAAAATGTCAGATAAGGCAAGCTATTATGTGCTAAAAGAAAAGGCAGTACCGGAAGTATTATTAAAGGTAGTGGAAGCAAAAAGGCTAATAGAGTCAGGAAAGGCAATATCCATACAGGATGCAACGGATGCAGTTGGAATCAGCCGCAGCTCCTTTTATAAATACAAGGATGATATTTTTCTATTCCATGATAACGAAAGAGGGAAACCAATTACAATGGTTATCCAGATGGATGATGAGCCGGGATTGTTGTCCAACGTATTGCAGGTGATTGCCAGGTTCAACAGCAATATATTAACCATTCATCAGAGTATCCCAATTAATGGAATTGCTTCGCTGATATTAAGCATCGACGTATTCAATACCGAGAGCAATCTCGATGATATGGTAAATACTATTGAAAAAGTACATGGGATTCATTATGTAAAAATTATCGCTAAGGAGTAGAAACATGAAGATTGCAGTAATGGGATATGGCACCATCGGATCAGGTGTAGTAGAGGTATTAGAGGTCAATAAGGACCTGATCGCAGCACGTGCCGGAGAACCAATTGAAGTAAAATATATTTTGGATTTAAGAGATTTCCCAGGAGATCCATATGCAGATAAAATCGTTCACGACTACCGTACAATCGCAGAGGACGAAGAGGTAGGTATCGTTGTAGAGGCGATGGGTGGTGTAGAACCGGCATTTACTTTTGTAAAAACAATGCTGGAAGCCGGAAAACAGGTGGCTACATCCAACAAGAACCTTGTGGCAGCAAAGGGGGCAGAGTTATTAAAAATCGCAAAGGAACGCGACATTAACTTTACATTTGAGGCAAGTGTTGGTGGCGGTATTCCAATCATCCGCCCACTGAGCAATTGTCTTACAGCAGAAAAAATCGAAGAAATCACCGGTATTTTAAATGGTACCACAAACTATATGCTGACCCGTATGGCAAACGAGGGCGTAAGCTTTGCGGAAGTACTGAAGGAGGCGCAGGCGAAGGGATATGCAGAGGCAGACCCAACCGCAGACGTAGAAGGCTTTGACCCATGTCGTAAAATTGCCATTTTAACCTCCCTTGTTTGTGGAAAACAGGTAGACTACGAGGAAATTTATACAGAGGGTATTACCAGGATTACATCCGAGGATTTTGCTTATGCAAAAGCAATGGACTGCTCTATCAAGCTTCTCGCTTCAAGCAAATTGGTGAAGGTGGCCCAGGCAGGCGAACAGATGACGGACCGTTATCGCTGTATGGTGGCACCATTCCTGCTATCCAAGAGTCATCCGCTTTGCGGAGTAAATGACGTATTCAATGCTGTTTTTGTGCATGGAAATATGTTAGGCGATGCTATGTTTTACGGCAGCGGTGCCGGAAAGCTTCCAACCGCCAGTGCAGTAGTTGCAGATATCGTAGAAATGACAAAGCATCAGCACATTAATATTCCGGTAGAATGGTCAGAAGAGAAAATGGAGCTGGTTGATTACAAAGAAAGCACCAATCGTTTCTTCGTAAGAACAACTGCGGACAAAGCAGCTATTGAGGCAGCATTCGTGACAGCCTCTGGCGAAACCGGAGTTGTTGAATATGTCGAAGGCGTAGTTGAAGGTGAGATAGGCTTTACCACATCTGTAATGTCAGAAGCAGCATTTGCAGAGGCAGCAGAGAAGATTGCTGTTATAAACCGTATTCGAATCGCGTAGTTTATAGAGTGTGCATTTTGCAAAGATGAAAAAGATGTAAGATTTGCATTTATGTGCATATTTAAAAAGTAATAGAAAAGGAATAATATGATGAAATATGTAATTGTACTAGGCGATGGTATGGCAGACCTTCCACTCGCAGAGCTTGACGACAAAACACCATTAGAATATGCGAACACTCCAACCATGGATGCCCTTGCAGGCAAGGGTGAGCTTGGTTTGGTACATACGATTCCGGAAGGAATGAAGCCGGGGAGCGATACTGCCAATTTATCAGTGTTAGGCTATTATCCAAAGAAATATTACTCAGGCCGTTCGCCTTTAGAAGCGCTTAGTATTGGTGTACCGATGAAGGATACCGATGTGGCACTTCGATGTAATATTGTAACACTTTCCGAGGAAGAAACAGAATACGAGAAAAGGCATATGCTTGATCATAGCTCTGATGAAATTAGCACAGAGGATGCAGCAGTATTGTTGGATGCAGTTGTAAAAGGCTTGTCGGAGGAGCTGTCGGTGTGGGCAGGTTCCACTAACGCAGCCGACCTTGTGAATGCTTCGACCAAGATGCTGGCAGACAAGGATGAAAAGGACTTCTCCTTTTATGTAGGCACAAGCTATCGTCATTGTCTCATCTGGAATCATGGGGAAGTAGTAGAATTGGCACAGCCGCATGATATTTTGGAGCGCTGCATCGAAGAGTACCTTCCAACCGAGCCAAAGCTTCTTGAAATGATGAAACGCAGCTATGATATTTTGGTAAATCACCCAATCAATTTAGAGCGTAAGGCAAAAGGCCTTCGCCCGGCAAACTCCTGCTGGTTCTGGGGTGCAGGTACAAAACCGGCGTTGTCTTCTTTTGAAGATAAAACAGGAAAAAAGGGTGCCATGATTTCTGCTGTAGATTTATTAAAAGGCATTGCTGTAGGTGCCTCTATGAAAGTAATTGAAGTAGAAGGTGCAAATGGCGGACTTCATACGAACTATGAAGGAAAAGCTCAGGCTGCAATTGATGTATTGGCTAAGGATAATTACGATTTTGTATATGTACATTTAGAAGGTCCGGATGAAATGGGACATCAGGGAAGTATCGAACGCAAGGTTCAGGCAATTGAATGGTTAGACGAACGTATCGTAAAACCAATCGCAGAAGGACTGGCAGCAGCAGGCGAAGATTTTAGAATGCTGATTTTACCAGACCACCCAACACCAATCTGCATCCGTACTCACTCATCAGATCCGGTTCCATATGTGTTATATGATTCCACCAAATGCGGAATGCCAGAAAAAGGTTCAGGCGTTTTGGAATACAAGGAACACGATTGGAAGTACAATGAACGTGAGGCAGCTGCAAGCGGTAATTATGTAGCAGAGGGACACACAATCATTGATCGGTTGTTTGAGGTGTAAGAGAGATATAGATTTACCACTTTGGGGTAATGTCATAGGTTACTTTGGTAATGTTATTGGCTGCTTTGGCAATGTCATAGGCTGCTTTGCTAGTGTCATTGGCTGCTTTGGTAATGTCATAGGCTGCTTTGGCAACGTCATAGGCTGCTTTGGGAATGTCATTGGTTACTTTGGTAGTGTCATTGGCTGCTCTGGTAATGTCATTGGCTGCTTGGGGCAATGTCATTGGTTGCTTTGGTAGTGTCATTGGCTGCTTTGGTAGTGTCATTGGCTGCTTGGGTAATGTCATTGGTTACTTTGGCAATGTCATTGGCTGCTTGGGGCAATGTCATTGGTTACTTTGGCAATGTCATTGGCTGCTTTGCTAGTGTCATTGGCTGCTTGGGGCAATGTCATTGGTTACTTTGGAAATGTCATTGGTTGCTTGGGTATATATACGAAAAATAGCGCATGATACCCAAGAAAAAGACGAAATTTAATAAGATTTACCATAATTGGGTATAGGGCGGAAAAAACGTTTCTATACCCTTATTTTTATGAAAAGGGAGGGTATTAGCAGATGGTTTTTTTGCCATTACCCATATGAAAAAAATAAATCGATAAAATGAAGCAAATCTATTTACTTGCATGCATTTTTGTGTTTAAATTACAGCATTCAATACACCTCTCTCCAATACAAGATAGGAGGGGAAAATGTTGAATGCACAGAAAATGTATGACGAGAGACAACGACTCGAAGAACAAATTAAATCTATTGATTTAGAAATTAGTCGACTTCCAAGAAAACATATCATTTGTGCCAAAAATGGTGCGCATTATAAATGGTATGAAAGTGACGGAAAAACATGTAGCTACATTCCGAAGAAAAAACGTGAGTATGCGGAAAAGCTGGCAAAGAAAAAATACTTAACGCTACTTCGAAATGATCTGATACAAGAAAGAAACGCAATCGACTTTTATCTAAGACATCATGTAAAAATAGGAGGAAAAGCAGAAGAATTATTGGCTGAAAATGCTGAGTATGCTAACCTGCTTTCCATGTATTTTCGTCCTATTTCACAAGAACTTCTTGAATGGAAGAACTCACCTTATCAGCACAATGAATTATATCAAGAAAAATTGATACATAAAACAAGTGCTGGTATATATGTGAGGTCAAAATCAGAAGCACTCATTACAATGTTTTTGAATATGAAAAAGATTCCATTTCATTATGAGGAGCTCCTTATGCTGGGAGACACTCCTTATTACCCCGATTTTACAATTCGACATCCCAGAACAGGACAAATCTATTATTGGGAGCATTTTGGTATGATGGATGTGCCAGAGTATATGAAAAGCACATTTTCGAAAATGCAGACATATACAAATCATGGGATTATTCCAGGGGTCAATCTCATTACTACATTTGAAACAAAAGAACATCCATTAGAATTCGAGATGGTAGCAAGGATTGTCGAGTACTACTTTGAGGATTAGGAAGGATTTTTTGGCAGAATTTTTATTGAAAATGCATAAGCTGTGATGGTTTGAATGATATATGATTCAAAAAATGTATTGGAGAGAGGGTTTTCACAGCTTAAGCTTTGTTATGTACTGATTTTATTAATTTTTATTAATTGCTATGGGTAATGGTAAAATAATAATTTGTAGTACCCAAATATTTAGTGAAAATGAGGGTATGTGGCAAAGATTTTTTCCATATACCCAAAATGTAATAAAAAGAAATAAATGCAGAAAAAAATGAGGGTATGGAACATGAGTAATTTTGCATATACCCACGGCGATAGAAAAATGCTATAATGAAATCACTCAAGTTACAAGCACCACAGCCTGTAAGTAACACAGACTACAAGCACCACAGTCTGTAAGTAACACAGACTACAAGCACCACAGCCTGTAAGTACCACAGCCTACAAGCACCACAGACTACAAGCACCACAGGCTACAAGCACCACAGGCTACAAGAACCGCAGACTACAAAAGAAACAACATCACCAACAGGAGGTAATCATATGGGAAAATATATCATGGCATTGGATGCAGGAACTACAAGCAATCGCTGCATATTATTTGATGAGGCGGGCAATATCTGCTCCATGGCGCAGAAGGAATTTCGACAGATTTTTCCGGAGCCAGGCTGGGTAGAGCATGATGCCAAGGAGATTTGGTCCACACAGCTTGGGGTAGCTGTTGAGGCAATGAATAGACTCAACGTAAAGGCGGGAGATATCGCGGGAATTGGGATTACCAATCAGCGTGAAACAGCCATTGTTTGGAATAAAGAGACTGGAGAACCGGTGTATAATGCAATTGTGTGGCAGTGCCGCAGAACTGCAGGGATAGCAGATGAACTTAAGGAAAAAGGATTAGAGGAAAGCTATCGCGAGAAGACAGGCTTGATTATTGATGCTTACTTTTCTGCCACAAAAATCAAATGGATTCTGGACAATGTAGAAGGTGCAAGAGAACAGGCAGAAGCAGGGAAGCTGCTTTTTGGAACCGTAGAAACATGGCTCATCTGGAAGCTGACAGGTGGGAAAGTGCATGTGACGGACTACTCCAATGCCAGCAGAACCATGCTGTTTAATATTAACACCTTAGAGTGGGACAAGGATATCCTGAATGAATTGAATATCCCGGAGTGCATGCTTCCGACACCTATGCCATCGAGTCATGTATATGGGTATACTGACCCGGCGTTTTTCGGGGCAGAAATTCCAATCGCAGGTGCAGCAGGCGACCAGCAGGCGGCACTGTTTGGGCAGACCTGTTTCTATGAGGGCGAGGCAAAAAATACCTATGGAACGGGGTGCTTTCTACTGATGAACACCGGAGAAAAGCCGGTATTCTCGAAAAATGGATTGGTAACAACTATCGCATGGGGATTGGACGGAAAAGTAAATTACGCGTTAGAGGGCTCCATTTTTGTGGCAGGAGCGGCAATTCAATGGCTTCGTGACAGCATGAAAATGTTAGATTCTGCATCAGATTCCGAATATATGGCAACCAAGGTGCAGGATACGAATGGATGTTATGTGGTCCCTGCATTTACGGGGCTCGGGGCTCCGCATTGGGATCAGTATGCCCGTGGAACGATTGTTGGAATTACCCGTGGAACCACAAAGAATCATATTATCCGTGCAACATTAGAATCCATCGCACTTCAGGTTTGCGACGTTATTGACGCGATGAAAGCAGATGCGGGAATTGAAGTTCGCGCGGTAAAGGTGGATGGTGGCGCCAGCGCAAACAATTTCCTGATGCAGTTTCAGGCAGATATGTTGGATGCACCGGTCAACCGTCCCTCCTGTGTCGAAACTACTGCAATGGGAGCTGCATATCTCGCGGGTCTTGCAGTGGGATATTGGAGGAGCAAGGAGGATGTAGTAAAAAATCAGCAGTTAGACCGCGTGTTTACACCAAATATGGCAGCCGAAGAGAGAAAAGCAAAACGTAAGGGCTGGAATAAAGCAGTAAAATATGCCTATGGCTGGGCGAAAGATGATGAAGAGCATGAAAAGTAAATCGTCAATAGTGCCAAGCAAAAGATGATAAAGAGCATGAAAAGTAAATCGTCAATAGTGCTAAGCAAAAGATGATGAGGAGTAAATTCACATACATGGACAAAAATGTAGTTAAGTACGCTTGGGGAGCGATAACTGACTGCCTCTTTCCGAGGAGATGTCCAATTTGTGATGGTATATTAGAGCCAGAGCAGCAGGAAGAAAAAATACATCCGGACTGTCGGAAAAAGCTGTATCCGGTAGAGGGTGCGGTGTGTATGAGGTGTGGGAGACCGTTAGGAAACGCAACCGGGGAATATTGTCACGATTGTGGACGTAAGCAACTGGCTTACAGGATTCCACAAGGTGCATTGCAAATGCTACAAAGAAGCCCGTCGCAACACAACCGAAGCACCCCGCCAGCTACTCATAACGACTCGATGCACCAAGACCAATCCCTGTTCCAAGGCCACTCAATGTTCCAAGGCCACTCGATGCACCAAGACCAATCCCTGTTCCAAGGCAAAGCCTTGTTCCTGTATCAAGGTGCCATCAAGCAGACGATGTACCGCTTCAAATACAGTAATAAGCGGGAATATGCGGATTATTTTGCAAAATATGCAATTGCAAAATATGGACAATGGCTGCAGGAGAAACAGATTGAGGTGATTGTTCCGGTACCGATGTATAGGAAGAAGGAGCGGGTACGTGGATATAATCAGGCGGAGGCTTTTGCCAAGGCTCTTGCAAAGTACCTGAAGATTCCGGTGGATACGAAATTGATTCGTCGTGTGGTAGACACCACTCCACAAAAGGAATTGAATGATGTACAACGCAAAAACAATTTGAAAAGTGCTTTTCAGAAGTGCGAAAATATTGTACAATATAGCCATGTTTTAGTGGTAGATGACATCTACACTACGGGGAGTACTCTAGAGGCAGTGGCGGAGGAATTAAAAAAGGTTGGTGTCCGGAGGATATATTTCTTAAGTATCTGCATTGGAAAAGGGATGTAGGAGGTAATTAAATGGAAGTATCAAATTGTAGAGGTTGTGGAAGATTATTTAATGTTATTACCAATACAAGACTGTGCCCACAGTGTATACAGAAGCTGGAGGACAAGTTTCAGGAGGTAAAGGTGTATCTGGAGGAACATCCAAATTCGCCAATTGATATCGTTTCACAGGACAATGATGTATCTGTAAAGCAGATTAGACAGTGGGTACGAGAGGAACGTTTGGCATTTTCAGAGGGCTCAGCAGTCGGAATCGAGTGTGAGGGCTGTGGAAGGCAGATTCTTACAGGAAGATATTGTGACGAATGTAAGTACAAGGTAGTAAATAATTTGAAAAGTGCTTATGAGACTCCAAAGTCATTCGAGCAGAAGAAAGCGACAAGCGATCGTGACCGCATGCGTTTTTTATAAAACTACATAGATAATATCAAGGGCTGCGGTAAGCAGCCCTTGATTCAATTTTAGGGGAAATTGCGTCGTCAGACGCATGAAATCCCAAGTTCGCTTCAAAACCTGCAAGCGTCAGAAGGTCACTTTTTAACCATTTCTTAATAAATATAAATATTTTCTTTTAGGATGTAGTGTGCTATAATAGGAGAGAATGTATAACTATGTCTAAAAAGGAGTAGATATGATTAACGAAGAACGTATTAAGCAATTAAATAAGATTGCCTTATATGATCAGAATGAAGAGAAGAAGAATCGTCAGATTGGTCAGTATTATAAATCAGATTATGTGGGAAAGGAGCTCATCAAGAGCTTTTTTACCGGAACGCTGGCATTTGTATGCTTTGCAATCCTATGGCTGTTAGTTTCATGGGATGATGTTCTGGAGAGTATTAATAATCTTGAGATTGTTGACACTGCCCTAAACATGATTGTGTATTATCTGATTTTTCTGGTGATTTATTTATTTGCTACTTATGTGGTATATAGTACACGCTATGAAGCAGGGAAGAAGAAGCTGAAGCAACATTCAGCACATTTGAAGAGTGCTCATAAGATGTATGAGCGTGAAGAGAAGCTGAAGATGTAGGAGGAATTATGACAAAGATATTTGAAATTAAGGACAAAGTATTTCGTTTTTGCTCAGAATATGAGACCTATTTGAGATATTTGTATAAATTTATCGTAGCCTTTATTCTGTTTAACATTATCAATAACAGTGTAGGCTTTATGGAGAAGATTAGTTCGACTCCTATGGCGCTGCTTTTGGCGTTGATTTGCTGCCTTCTTCCACAGAACATGACAATTCTTGTCGCAGCAGTCCTGATATTATTGAATCTCTATACGCTTTCCCTGGAAGTGGCACTTGTGGCGCTGGTGATTTTTATATTGCTGTTTTTGCTTTATTTTAGATTTTCCCCACAGGATGGTATGCTGTTTCTTCTGACACCAATTATGTTCCACTTGGGAATTCCGTACATTCTTCCGATTGGAACAGGCCTTCTTAGAAAAGTGTATTCAGTTAGTGCGGTTGTATGCGGCGCGGTAGCATTTTATTTTGTCGATGGGATATATCAGAATGTCTCTACATTAAGCAGCACCGTGGTTGGAGAAGAGGCTTCCGCAACAGCCAAGATTAGTGTAGCTATCAGCCAGCTCATTTCAAACAAGGAGATGTTTCTTGTAATTGGTATTTTTACACTTTCTGCAATTATGGTATATATTATCCGCCGTCTTGCAGTAGATAACGCATGGAAAATCGCCATTATTTCAGGAACCATGGTACAGATTTCCGGTTTGTTTGCAGGATATTTATTATTCAATATTTCTGAAAAAACAACTGGTATGATTATTAGTAATATCATTGCTATGATATTAGGCTTTGTAATAGAATTCCTTTTTATGGATGTAGACTATGAGAGAACGGAACGTGTACAGTTTGAGGACGACGATTACTACTATTACGTAAAAGCAGTACCTAAAAAAATGGTTACTTATTCGGAAAAAACAGTTAAGCATTTTGGGAAAAAAGAGAGCTTAAAAGAAGACAGCCGCAAGCTGATTGCAGAAGAGTTAGATATTGACGAGGATTTATTAGATTAATTAACAAAGCTTTAGAGAAAGGAGAGAGAAAGGATGCGAGACATTATAGAAGTGCTGAATGTATTTCAGGAAAATATATCAAGCGTTCTCAGTATGGCAAACCTTACAATTACGTGGATTGACGTTATTGAGATTCTAATTATCTCTTTCCTGTTTTATCATGTTTTGCTGTGGGTAAAATCCACCCGTGCATGGAACCTGTTCAAAGGAATTCTGGTGATTCTGTTGTTTGTAGCCATTGCTGCATTATTCCAGATGAGCACGATTCTTTGGCTGGCAGAGAATACCCTGAATGTTGGATTGATAGCGGTTGTTATCATTTTTCAGCCGGAGCTTCGCAAGGTTCTTGAGAATATCGGTGGAAATAATCGTTTTGCAAAAATATTTAATCTTGGTTTAAATAAGCCGGAGATTAAGAAGTTTTCGGATGAGACCATTGAAGAATTGATTAAGGCTTCTTTTGCAATGGGCAAGGTGAAGACAGGTGCCCTGATGGTTCTCGAGGACGAGATTCTGTTGAATGAATATATCCGAACCGGTATCAAAGTGGAGGCTGTGGTTTCCAGCCAGCTTCTTATTAATATTTTTGAGAAAAACACACCATTGCATGATGGTGCAATTATTCTTCGCGATGATAGAATTGTAGCAGCAACATGTTACCTGCCTTTGTCAGACAGTATGAGCCTGAGTAAGGATTTGGGAACCAGACATCGTGCTGCAGTAGGCATCAGTGAGGTTAGCGATTCCCTGACAATTGCTGTATCGGAAGAAACCGGCAAGGTATCTGTTGCTCACAGAGGTCAGATATATCGCGATGTAACACCGGAATTTTTAAGAGAAAAATTGCAGCATATGCAGAAACGTAACCAGGAAATGACACGTGTAGATTTATTGAAGAGGAGGTTAAAGAATGAAAAATAATGTTCTGAAGACCTTATCCAATAACTTACCATTCAAAATATTGGCAGTATTGGCTGCATTTACCTTGTGGCTTGTTGTGTATAACATGGAGGACCCAACGAAGACAGATACCATGTCCTTACAGGTGTCCGTTATTAACAAGGAATCCGTAGATAGCCTAAATAAATACTTCGAGGTCGTAGACGGAAGTAAGGTTACATTTTCCATAACTGCACCACGAAGCGTTCTGGATAAGCTGGATGAAACAGACTTCTCTGCTGTGGCAGATATGGAGTATCTTACCATCAGCGAAAATGGGGAAAGCGGTAGTGTACCAATTGATATTCGTTGTACGGCCAGCAATATGGCAGATTTGGTAAAGCTTAGTACCACAACCAAAACACTTCGAGTAAAGCTGGAAGATTTGATGAGCAAGCAGTTTGTAATAACAGCGAATACAGTTGGGACTGTGGCGGAAGGTCACGCACTTGGAACAGTGGGGGTAACGACACCTAACGTCATTAAAATATCCGGTCCGGAATCAATTGTATCAACTGTCGCATCAGTGGTTGCAATCATTGATGTAGAGGATATGTCTGTTAATGTAACAGACAACGTAGTTCCAATACTTTATAACAGCGAAGGAAATGAAATTGACACAACACGCTTGACATTAAGCAATACAACTGTTAATGTATCAGCTAATATTTTAAAAATCAAAGAAGTACCAATTTCATTAAAACCATCCGGCAGTGCACAGACAGGATATGTGGTGACATCCATTATTAGTGACCCAACCACCATTTTCCTAAAGGGAACGTCCGCAGTGCTTAATACCATTAGTGCGATTGAGATTCCTTCGGAGGTGGTTAGTGTAGAAGGTGCGACCAGCGATGTGCGTGCATCGATTGATATTACAGAATATCTTCCATATGGAGTTGAGCTGCTGGATAAAAATGATGAAATGGTAAACATCACTGTAGGAATCGCAAAAATCCGTGACAAGGTATATAGCGTTGCAACAGATAATATTATTGTAACAGGGCTTCCGACAGATACAGCATTTAAGTTTGTATACTCAAGTGTAGCAGTAACGATTTCCGGCTTGGAAGAGGACATTTCCCTCTTAAATGGAATGACCATCAGCGGAAGTATTGACGTGGAAGGCCTTGGAGAAGGACGCCATCAGGTACCTCTGGTATTGGATGTTGATGGTACAAAATTCACCTACTCTAGTGTGAGTGTTGCTGTAATCATTGGGGATACTCCAATCATCTGGCCGGGAACAGAAGACCCGGGAACAGAGGATCCGGGAACAGAGGACCCGGGAACAGAGGATCCTGGAACGGAGAATCCGGATAACACAGAGAGCTCCGGAAATACAGAGAGCTCTGGAAATGCAGAGAATTCTGGAAATTCAGAAGACTCTGGAAATACAAGTGATTCGGAGGGGACAGTTTCCCCTTCATGATAGAATAAAATTTATATTTGCATACGAGGAGATATATTTATGGCAAGATTATTTGGAACAGATGGTGTACGCGGCGTAGCCGGAACTGAACTTACAATTGAATTGGCAATGAAGCTGGGTCAGGCAGGTGCATACGTGCTTACCAAGGAGAAATCTCATCAGCCTACTATTATTGTGGGCTGCGATACACGTATTTCCGGTGGAATGCTGGCTAACGCATTGATGGCTGGTATTTGCTCAGTAGGAGCGAATGCAGTATATGTTGGTGTTGTTCCAACACCGGCAGTAGCCTATTTGACCAGACTTCACAAGGTTGATGCAGGCGTAGTAATCTCTGCATCCCATAATCCTATGGAATTTAATGGTATCAAGTTCTTTAATGGAGAAGGATATAAATTATCCGATGAATTAGAGGATGAGATTCAGGCTTTGATTGAAAATGATATGGACGATGTGACGTTCCCAATCGGCTCAGGAATCGGTCGAATTGATTATCGTTTTGATATTCGTGATGAATACGTGGAATTTGAAAAGAAAACAGTTCCTGTGAATTTGCAGGGAATGAAAATCGTTATCGACTGTGCAGAAGGTGCTAACCACTACACAGCTGTGAAAACCCTAACGGATTTAGGCGCAGACCTTATTGCGATTCATACAGAACCGGATGGCACCAATATCAATGCCAACTGTGGCTCTACCCATATGGAAGAGCTGATGGCAAGAGTTGTCGCTGAAAAAGCAAATATTGGTATTGCCTTTGACGGAGATGCGGACCGTATGTTGGCAGTAGATGAGCATGGCGAGCTGGTAGATGGTGACCAGATTATGGCCATCTGTGCGAACTATATGAAGGAAAAAGGAACACTAAAACAGGACACTCTTGTAGTAACCGTCATGAGTAATCTGGGACTTACCCTTATGGCAAAAGAGCATGGTATCAAGCTAGAAAGCACCAAGGTTGGTGACAGATACGTGCTTGAGAATATGTTAGAAAACGGATACAACATCGGTGGAGAACAGTCCGGACATATTATTTTCTTAGATGACAATACAACGGGTGATGGTTTACTTAGTGCGCTTCGTCTCTTAGAGGTTATGGTAGAGACGGGAAAATCGTTGTCGGAGCTTGCAGCCATTATGGAAGTGCTTCCACAGGCATTAGTAAATGCCAAGGTGCCAAATCATAAGAAAAACAGCTATATGGAATATCCAGCAGTTGCAAAAGCCATTGAGGAATTGGAAGCAAAATTTGCCGGAGAAGGAAGAGTGCTCATTCGTCCGTCCGGAACAGAGCCATTGGTTCGTGTTATGATTGAAGGAAAAGACCAGAAAGTGATTGATGAAGAAGCGCATAAGCTTGCAGACTTAATCATGA
Organism: uncultured Lachnobacterium sp.; assembly: GCA_964394775.1. Lineage (GTDB taxonomy): Bacteria > Bacillota > Clostridia > Lachnospirales > Lachnospiraceae > Roseburia. The sequence continues at coordinate 26,613 of CAYMYV010000001.1, forward strand.
AGGTCGTTTTATAAAGGGTTTTAGAGGGGGAAATAATTGTGGTATCACAATTGGTAAAGATTACAAATCCAACAGGGCTGCATTTGCGCCCTGCCGGAAATTTTTGTAGAGAAGCTGTGAAATTTAAATGTAGTATAACATTTGAATATGATAAGAATAATACAGCTAATGCAAAGAGTGTATTGAGCGTGCTAGGAGCATGCATAAAAACAGGAGATGAAATCAAGCTTATATGTGACGGAGAGGATGAAGAAGTGGCACTGTCACATCTTATAGCGTTTATAGAAGCTGGGTTAGAAGCATAGAAGGCGGTCGTCTATCAATCCAGGTTAAGGAAATGAAAAAGTGATTGTAAGGAGATTTTTGGAATGTTGAACTTTAAAAGATACAAAAGAGTACCGGTTGTAGATTACCCACAGCGTCAGTGGCCAAACAAAGAGATAGAGAAAGCACCAATCTGGTGTTCCGTTGACCTGCGTGATGGGAATCAGGCTCTGATAGAGCCAATGACAGTGGAGGAAAAGGTCGAGATGTTTCAGCTGTTGCTGAAGCTGGGCTTCAAGGAAATTGAAATCGGTTTCCCGGCAGCCTCTCAGATTGAATTTGATTTCCTGCGCAAGCTGGTAGCAGAGAATATGATTCCGGATGATGTAAAGGTACAGGTGTTATGCCAGTGCCGTCAGAATCTGATTGACCGTACCTTTGAAGCAATCGAAGGAATTAAAAACGTAGTATTTCATATCTATAATTCGACATCAACTCTCCAGAGAGATGTAGTATTCCATAAGGATAGACCTGAGATTATTCAAATAGCAATCAATGGAACCCGTATGGTCAAGGAAGGTATGAAGAACTATTCCGGAAACCTTCAGCTGGAATATTCTCCGGAGAGCTTTACGGGAACAGAATTGGATTTTGCACTTGAAATCTGTACGGCAGTGCAGAGGGAATGGAATCATGCCAATGAGAATCCAATTATTTTTAACCTGCCTGCAACCGTGGAGATGAATACTCCAAATGTATATGCAGACCAGATTGAATGGATGAATACCCATTTTGAGGATAGAGAAAATGTTATTTTAAGTGTGCATCCTCATAACGACAGAGGTACCGGCGTGGCTGCAACAGAGCTTGCAATTCTGGCAGGAGCAGACCGTGTAGAAGGAACTCTGTTTGGAAATGGCGAGAGAACAGGTAACGTAGATATCCTAAACCTTGCATATAACATGTTCTCACAGGGCATTAACCCGGAACTTGACTTAGAGAATGTGAACGAAATTATCGACGTATACGAAAGATGCTGCAAGATGCAGGTCGGCATGCGTCATCCATATGCCGGAAAGCTTGTGTTCACTGCATTTTCCGGTTCTCATCAGGATGCAATCAACAAGGGAGAGCAGGCACTCAAGGAACGTGGCGCTGAGATTTGGGAGGTACCATATCTTCCAATTGACCCGGCAGACGTAGGACGCGAGTATGAGCCGGTGGTTCGTATTAACAGCCAGTCCGGAAAAGGTGGCGTAGCCTTTGTTATGAATACAATATATGGCTACAAGCTTCCTAAGGCAATGCATAGAGAATTTGCAGATGTGATTCAGCTAATCTCTGAAACAGAAGGGGGCGAGGTTGCACCGGCACGTATTATGGATGCGTTCCGTGAAGAGTACTTAATATGCAAGACACCTTATGAGTTCGTTAGTGCAAGAGTAGAGGATGATCACGACGAAGAAGAAACTAAGGTTACCTTAGTATTCAGATATAATGGAGAAGAAATCGTATCACAGGCAAGAGGCAATGGTCCAATCGACGCAGTTCGACTTGCAATTTACCAGAGTGTTGGTACAATGGATATCGCAATCTTAGACTATGACGAGCATGCGCTTAGCGAAGGCTCACATGCAAAAGCAGCAGCTTACATCCAGATGCGTGATAACCGTACAGGTAACGTGACATTTGGTGTTGGTGTAAGCAGCAATATTACAAGAGCGTCTATACGAGCAGTATTCTCCGCAATCAATAGATTAGTGAAGTAACAACGACTTAACGGTTCTTGTGGCGAGAATGGTTAGGTTGTGAATTATGGGAGGGAATCCGAAGTGTATCGAAAGATAAGCAGTGGCTGGTTGAAACATTGGGATTTCGAATTAGCAGATTTAATTTGTATTGAGATTGCATTTTTCTGGGCATATTATTTGCGACATAAAGATGCATTAGCAACTACAGCCGGATGGTATGTGAAGTTAGGAATTATCATGCTGTTTATTCAGTGCTTAGTTATGTTTTTGGGAAACGGCTACAAAAATATTGTACAGCGTGGACCTGGCAAGGAGTTCTTGTCCGTAATTCAGCATGTAACCATCGTAGAAGTATTATTCGTTACTTATGAGTTCATCATGAAAGAAACAGATGCTTTATCTCGCTACGTAATTTTAGTGAGCTGGGTAATTAGTGTTGTATTGTGTTATGTGGTCAGGCTGTTGGTAAAGGCTTTTGTAAGAAGTCGATTAACATCGGAACGACATCAGTCTAAGATGCTGGTTGTAACCACGCAGAGTAGGGCATTAACCTGCATGAATCTTTTATTAACCAAAAAGATTCGTGAATACCGTATTACATGTATTGCTATGCCAGCAGAAGATCAAGTTGAAGAAGAGAAGGTCTCAAATTTAGATTTAGTATATGGTGATAGGGCCTTCTGGGAATATGTCAGAACAAATGTTGTTGATGAGGTGTATGTGGATACTTTCCATAGTCCGGAAGAGTTAAATATAGCGGTAGAACAACTTCTAGCTATGGGTATTACCGTTCACATTGGAATGGGATTTTTGCCTAACAATCTTCCGAACCAGTTTATTGAAAAGATTGGAAAAATGCAGGCTGTTACAACTACCATTAAAACCGCAAGAAATTGGGAGATTACAGCAAAAAGAATGATGGATATTGTTGGTGCAGCGATAGGACTTGTTTTAGCAGGCATAGCGTATATTGTCATTGCGCCAATTATTAAGAAAGAATCTCCGGGGCCCGTCCTTTTTAAGCAGAAACGAGTTGGACGTAATGGTCGTGTCTTTAATTTGTACAAATTTAGGTCCATGGATGTGGGGGCAGAAGAGCATCAACAAGAATTGATGAATCAGAATGAAATGAAAGGTCATATGTTTAAAATGACCGAGGATCCAAGAATCATTGGATTAGAAAAGGGAGCTGCAAAAAGTATTGGTTATTTTATACGTAAGACAAGCATTGATGAGCTTCCACAGTTTTGGAATGTATTAAAGGGCGAGATGAGTCTTGTAGGAACAAGACCACCGACAGTGGAAGAATACGAGCAATACGAGTTTCATCATAAAATTAGACTTAGCATGAAGCCTGGTATAACAGGGGTATGGCAGGTGGCAGGTAGAAGTAATATTACTGATTTTGAAGAAATTGTAAAATTGGATACAGAATATATTGAAAACTGGTCATTGGCATTAGATGCTAAACTGATATGTAAAACAATCGTAGTTGTGTTTAAACAAATCGGAGCAAAATAATTAGTATGAATATTAAGGTAATTGTTGCATCCCATAAACTCTATCAGATGCCTATAGATGATATGTACCTTCCGGTTCAGGTTGGTGCCCAAGGCAAAGAGGCAATTGGATATATTCGAGATGATTCAGGAGAGCATATTTCTGAGAAAAATCCGTATTATTGTGAGCTGACTGGTTTGTACTGGGCTTGGAAAAATTTGGATGCAGATTATTTAGGGCTGGTTCATTATCGCCGTCATTTCAGAGGGGGAGTAACGACGAAGGACAAGTTCCAAAGCATCATAGGAAAACACGAAGTGGAAACAATATTGCGGGAACATAGCGTTATTGTTCCTAAAAAGCGTAAATACTATATTGAAACGTTGTATTCTCATTATAAGCATACGCATTATGTGGAACATCTGGAGAGTATAAAAAGAATCATTGTACAAAAATTTCCGGAATATAGTGCATCGTATGATGAAGTACTTAATCATACATATGGGTATATGTTCAATATGATGATTATGAAACGTGAGTATTGTAATGCATATTGTGAATGGTTGTTTGATATACTTTTTGAATTGGAAAAAGAAGTAAATGCAGAAGAATTATCAGATTTTCAGAAAAGGCTTTATGGAAGAGTGAGTGAGATTCTTTTTAATGTCTGGCTGGATTATCAAGTAAAGACCGGTCGGTTTAGTAAAGGAGATATCATTGAAGTGCCACATATGCATATGGAAAAAATCAATTGGTTTAAAAAGGGAGTCAGCTTTCTACAAGCGAAATTTTTTAGAAATAAGTATGAAAAAAGCTTCTAATGAGTAGCACGAGAAGGAATAGAGGTATGGCAGAAAACATGGAAAAAAGACCGCTGGTTTCAGTATGTTGCCTGGCATATAATCATGAAAATACGATTGCACAAGCCATAGAGGGAGTTCTAAGTCAAAAAACAAATTTTGATATAGAGATGATTATACATGACGATGCGTCGACGGATCAAACGGCAGAGATTATTTGCGAATATGTGAACAAATATCCGGGGATTATTCGTCCAATTTATCAGGAAGTAAATCAATATCACAATTGTAATTTGGCAAAAGAGTATGTGAATCCATTGGTGCGTGGAAAGTATATTGCAATATGTGAAGGTGATGATTATTGGACAAATCCAAATAAGCTTCAAATTCAGATAGATTACATGGAAGCGCATCCAGAATGTGCTATGACATTTCATGCAATCGAGCAATTAGATACAGATGGAAAAACAATTGACTATTATCCGATGCGTGAAAGTGGAATAGTTCCAACAGAACTTGTCATCAAAAGAGGGGGGTTGTTTTGTCCGTCTGTTTCGCTTGTAATAAGAAGTGATGTTTGTATGAAGTGGCCTAAGTTTCGTGTTAAGGCAAAAATATATGATTATCCAATTCAAATATTATCTGCCTTAGAAGGCTCTATTTATTATATTCATGAAAAGATGGGAGTGTATCGATATGCATCTGCTGGTTCATGGACACAGGAGAGAGAAAAAAAGACGGACTTTTTCCATATTCAAAATGAAATAGAGTGGCTAGGAATGTTTGATGAATATTCCAATGGGGAATATGTAGATGCTATTAATTTTCAGATTGCACGTCTTTGGCTGGCTGAATACAAGAAAAATCTTGATTCCATATGTAAAGAACAAGCGAAAAAGGCCATAGATAAGCTTCATGGAAGTGATAAACGGAAGCTGTTGTTGGCCTGGTATGTATTTCGTCTGGGCGGAAGATTTTCTATCAAGGCAGTGTCAGCAATGAGACAAAGCCAATTGTGGAACAATCTTAGAAATAAGTTTATAAAATAGATAAGTTTTGAGAGGTAATACTATGTCAGATAAGATTTTGGTAACACGTTCTTCAATGCCACCATATGAAGAGTACATTGAAGAAATTAAAGAATTGTGGGAGACTAGATGGTTAACCAATTCTGGCGCAAAACATGTACAATTGGAAAAAAAATTATGTGAATATTTAACAGTATCCAATGTTGCATTGTGTACGAATGGGCATCTTGCATTAGAATGTATTTTGGAGGTGTTCGGTTTTGAGGCAGGCAGTGAAGTAATCACAACACCATTTACATTTGTGTCTACAACTAACGCTATTGTTCGAAAAGGTCTTATTCCGGTATTTTGTGATATTAACGAAAATGATTTTACAATTGATGTAAATAAGATAGAAAGTCTAATTACAGATAAGACTTGCGCAATTATGCCAGTACATGTGTATGGAAATTTGTGTGATAATGATGCAATTATGGAAATTGCCAAAAAATATAATTTAAAGGTAATTTATGATGCGGCACATGCATTTGGTGTTCGTAAGGATGGTATAGGTGTAGCGGAACTTGGAGATGCATCTATGTTTAGTTTCCATGCAACTAAAGTTTTCCATACAATTGAGGGTGGTGCAGCAACATTTGCGGATGATGGATATTGCCAAAAACTTAATCAATGTAAGAATTTTGGCATCAATGCAAATGGTGATTTGGACTTTGCGGGCGGAAATGCAAAGATGAACGAATTTGCTGCAGCAATGGGACTTTGTAATTTGCGTCGAATTGATGCTTCTATCGAATCAAGAGGACAAGCAGCTACGCGTTACAGAGAGCTATTAAGTGATGTGGAAGGTCTTCAGCTAAGCGTTGTGCAGGAAGGAGTAGTAAGTAACTATGCCTATTTCCCAATTGTAGTCCACCCGGAAATTTTTGGGGCATCAAGAGAGAATATTGTAGAAGCGCTTGAGAAGAATAATATTGGGGCAAGAAAATATTTCTACCCATTAACAAATACAGTTGGAAGCTTCAACGGGATGTATTCTTTAAAAGATACACCAGTTGCAGCGAAAATTTCTGAGAACGTATTATGTCTGCCATTATACGAAGATTTAAGTATAGTAGACGTAGAACGTATCTGTAAAATTATTAAAGAGGTAAAAGGAGAATAACAGTGAATATTGGGTTACTTATCGCAGGTGGAAGCGGTGCTCGTATGCAGCAGGATATTCCAAAACAGTTTATTACCGTAAATGAAAAACCAGTTATTGTTTATACTTTAGAAGCGTTTCAAAGACATGCAGATATTGATGCGATTGCTGTAGTGTGTATTGAAGGATGGGAGCAGATGCTTTGGGCTTACGCTCGCCAGTTCAACATTACAAAACTAAAATACATTGTACCAGGTGGAGAAAATGGACAGGGCTCTATCCGTAATGGCGTGTTTGAATTAGAGAAGCATTTTGGTCCGGATGATATTGTATTAATTCATGATGCAATCAGACCAATGGTTTCAGAAGAAATTATTTCAGATTGCATTATTAAAACAAGAAAACATGGTTGTGGAATTGCTGTTATTCCATGTGCAGAAGCAATGGTTATGACCGATGATGAAAAAACATCTGTTGAGTGTTATCCAAGAAATAATCTGAAACGTACACAGACTCCACAAGGTTTTAGGCTCGGAAAAATTTGTGATCTTCATAGAAAGGCTCTTGAAGAAGGAATCACAAATTCTATAGCATCGGTTACCTTAATGACAGAATTAGGAGAAAAGGTATATTTTTCGGCGGGGTCTGAGAAGAATATTAAGCTTACAACAGTGGAAGATATTGATATATTCAAAGCTTTACTCGTAGCCAAGAGATCAGATTGGTTGAAGTCCTAACTACAAGGAGGGGGAGAAACTTTGTATAGGAGTGCAATATATATGCAGGATGTTGAGAATGCAATCCATTCAACATTATGCATGGAAAAATTAAGAAATAAAGCTGTTTTAATAACTGGTGCAACAGGTCTAATAGGTTCTTTTGTAATTGATGTGTTATTGCAGTATAACAAGATTGCTGATGCAAACATAGATATCTATGCTGTGGGCAGAAGTAAGCAGAGACTAGTCGACAGATTCCAGGAGATTTCTACAGAAAAACTCCATTATATAGAGCAGGATGTAAATAAAGAACCACAGTTTGACATCAAGCTTGATTATATCATTCATGCAGCTAGTAATGCTTATCCGGCAGCTTTTGATAAAGATCCAGTTGGAACGATTTTAAGTAATTTATTGGGAACCAATTATTTGTTGGAATATGCAAGAACACATGATGTAGAGAGATTTTTATTTGTATCCTCCGGAGAAGTGTATGGACAAAGTGATTCTGTAGTAGAAGCCTTTGCAGAGAATTATAGTGGTTATGTAGATCCAGTGCAGCCTAGGTCTTGCTATCCAACATCCAAGCGTGCTGCAGAGAATTTGTGTGTATCATATACCAAACAGTATGGACTTGATACTGTAATTGTACGTCCATGTCACACATATGGACCAAATGTTACACAAAGCGATAATCGTGCCAGTGTTCAGTTTATAAATAATGCAGTTAATAACGAGAATATTGTTATGAAGAGTCGTGGAGCGCAGCTGCGTTCTTATTGTTATGTGGCAGATTGTGCATCTGCTCTTCTTTCTGTCCTTACAAGTGGGGAAAGCGCGTCAGCATACAATATTGCAAATAAAGATGCTAGAGTTACTATTTCGGAATTTGCAGCAGAGACGGCGAAGGTTGTCGGAAAGACGGTAGTATATGAAGAAGCTGATACATCTGAAAAACAACAGCAAACACCGATTACCTACGCTGTGCTTGACAGCGAGAAGTTATATGCATTAGGTTGGAAGGGGTTATATAGTGTTTCAGAAGGGGTAACGAATACAGTTAGAATTTTGCAAAACAAGAAATATGGCGAGGAGTCAAAATAATGGAAATGCAGAAAAAAGTAAATTTTAAATATGCAACTTTATACAATCCGGAAGTAGATACATACTGCACAGATGCGAGTCTGACAGGACTTGTCATGGGTCCGGAGACAGCAAAGCGTTTTGAGGCAAACGATGACGATTGTGCGGTAACCGTATGTTGTATCACATATGGACATGAGGAATTAATAAGACAAGCATTAGATAGTTTTTTAATGCAGAAGACAAATTTCAAGTTTAAAGTATTTGTAGGTGAGGATTGTGGCCCAGATGGAACCGCAGATATAATTAGAGAATATGCTGAGAAATATCCGGACATTATCGTACCATTTATCCGTGAGACCAATATGGGTGCACAGACCAATTTGATTGACCTGTGTATGCGAGCAAACAGCCCATATATCGCATTTTGTGAAGGGGACGATTTTTGGATTGACGAGTACAAGCTTCAAAAGCAGTTTGATTATATGCAGGAGCATGAAGATATTAGAATGTGTTATACAAGAACAGAAATTCTTGCTCCAGAAGATTGGCATCTAAATCATTATTATAAACATGAGAAAGATGGAAAAATGATTATTCCTGGATGTACACCAGGCTTTAAAGAAAAACCATACTATACTGCAAAAGACTTCATAGCAGTATTTCCAAATCATACTTCTTCTGCCTTTTATCGTTGGAATTACGACTTAGATGTTCCAGATTGGTACTTTACGGGATTAATCGGTGATACGCCAATTACAATTCTTCAGATGGGAATGGGTAAAGCCGTATACTTACCAGATGTAACTTCTGTATATCGTAGAAGTGATGTTGGTGTATTTATGAACAAATCTGATTTGGATCACTTTGCGAAAACCCGTTTAGACTATGTTCGTTTGTTAAGCGGGTTACGTAGCTATTTTAATCAGAATTTCGATGGCGCATATAGTGATGTATATCGTTATCGTATTACAAAAGAAATCGCAAATTATTTGTCTAGTGCAAAAGAATATCGGAATGAAGAAATGGTAATGGAATTGGCAAGACTATATCCAGAAGAAATGTTTGATGCAATGCATACTTTTTTGGGGTCTTACAATATTTACACAGCATTACAAAGAAAAATTGAGCCAAAGACATTGTATCATTTATGTCAGACTAGAAGAGGTTGCTATTTCGCAATTCCAGGCTTATGGGTATATAGCTTTCTTCATAATACGAAGATTCGTGTTCAGAAAGCTAAGAAATTAACTAAAAAATACATCGTAGGGTGGTATAGATATTGGAAGAATTCTAAGATTCAGAAAGAGAAGAATTTGTGGGTGTTCTCAGGCTTTAGACATACGAATTACATGGATAATGCAATGTATTTCTATGAATATATTCTGGAAAATCATCCGGAGATTAATGCGGTTTGGATTACTACCAATAATTCCATCTATACCAACTTAAAGGCGCAGAATAAGCCAGTTATGCATATGACTTCTAAAGAAGGTATGGAGACGATGGCAAAAGCGGAAATTGCGGTAACAGACCACTTTGTAATGTCTGACTTTGATCCATTATATGGCTTTAATGACAAGACCAAGGTTGTGCAATTGTGGCATGGTGTTGGATTTAAGTCCATGGGAGATGCAAATGGTGTTCGTAACACGACAGAACGTGGCGTTCAGTATAGTAAAGATATTCTGATTGATCAAAATGATGGTATTTTTACACGACTTTGCAAACGTATTAAGTATTGTTTTGTTGCTCCATTTAGAGAGAAATTCGAAAAATATTTTTTGTTTGTGTGTCCAGGACAGGAACGTATCGATATGATCGCAAAAGTATGGAATGTTCCAATGGATAATTGCTTTATGGCAGGACATCCAAGAGATTTGCCTGTATATGAGGCTGAAATACAGAAAGATCCTATCAAGATTATGTACGCTCCAACCTATCGCTTTAATCCAAAACGTGAAACTGCGATGGTAAAAGAATTCTTAGATGCTGCAGACCAGATTCAGGAATTAATGGAAAAGGTAAATGGTGAGTTCTATCTGCGTATGCATCCACATACATGGCGTAACTACAGTGCAAGGATAGAAAATATCTTGGATAAGTATGATAGAATTTTCCATGACACTTCAAAGGATGTATATCAGCAGATTGGAACATTCTCAGTTTTGATTTCGGACTACTCAAGTATTGCGCTTGACTTTGCAATGTTAGATCGCCCTGTTATTTTCCATGGGGCAGACTATGACTGGTTTGTTAAAAACGAAGCAGGGTTTAATCTGGATTTTCCTAACGTAATTCCAGGACCTATGACTATGGATTGGGACGAAACATTGCGGAAGGTAAACGACTATATTGCAAATCCAGATGAGGATAAGGAATTGCGTACAGAACGCTGTAAATATTTCTTTGACAAAGAAGTGAATGGACCAGACAACTCTAAACGTATCGTAGAAGAAATTAAGAAACGCATTAGTTTATAATTCGGAGGGAAATAGATGAAACAGATTAATATAATGGTATTTCCATGCGGTTCGGAGGTTGGACTGGAAATTCATAGAGCGCTGAAGGATATTCGATTCATTGATTTGTTTGGTGCATCAAGTGTGGATGATCATGGATGCTGGGTATACAAGAATTATATTGGTGGAATCCCATATATAAGCGATGCATCATTTATTGATACAATGAATGATGTAGTTGATCAATATAATATTGATTTTATTTTTCCGGCGCTAGACAGTGTAATGACGGAATTAAGTAAGCATAGAGACAAGCTGCATGCAGGATTGTTGACTAGTCCTGATGATGCGGTTCAGTTATGCAGAAGTAAATCAAAAACTTACGAGCGTCTTGCTGGTTGTGATTTCCTGCCAGGTATTTATCATGGTGCGTATGATATTGATAGTTATCCTGTAATTATTAAACCGGTAGAGGGGCAGGGCGCACAGGGATTTAAGATTATTAATTCTAAAGAAGACTTAGAATATGAATTATCAACACGCAAAGACGAGCAGGTAATTTGTGAATATCTTCCGGGCGAAGAATACACAATTGATTGTTTTACAGATAGAAATGGTGAGCTTCGTTATGTCTCATACCGAAATCGTCATAGAATCAGAAACGGAATTAGTGTGAATTCTTCGATGATGGAGCCAGACGCACGAATTCGTGAAATTGCTGAAGTGATTAACAGTAAAATTCAATTTCGTGGAGTATGGTTTTTCCAATTAAAGAGAAACATAAATGGAGAATATCGCTTATTAGAATGTGCAACACGAATTGCAGGAACTATGTGTGTGCAAAGAGCTGCAGGTGTAAACCTTGCACTTTTGACAGTGTTTGATGCGTTGGACTACGAATTGGATATTACTCCACAGGTAAAATCAGTTGTAGTGGATAGAGCATTACACAACCTGTTCAAATTAGATATTGAATATGATGAAGTATATCTGGATTTTGATGATACAGTTATCGTTCATGATAGAGTAAACTGCACGGTATTGCAGTTTGTGTATCAGTGTGTAGAGCGTAAGATACCAGTAACACTTTTGACAAGACATGAAACAGATATCTATGCAGATTTGCGTGCATACAGAATTGCACCAGAACTGTTTGATAACATTGTTTGTCTACCAAGAAGTGAACGCAAAATTGACCATATTAGACCATGTGAGAAAGCGTTATTTATTGATGACTCTTTTGCAGAAAGAAAAGCAATGCAGGACCATTTTGGTATGAAAGTGCTAGGGGTTGATGCAGTAGAAGCGTTGATTGATGCGAGACAGTAGAGAAAGAGGTAACTCGTTTGGATAAGATTAAGAAGTATGAGTTTTTGTTCTCAGAGCTAGTAAAACGTGATTTTAAAAAGAAGTATAAGCGTACTATATTGGGAATGTTGTGGAGTGTTTTATCGCCACTACTTAATGTGGTTGTGCTTATGATTGTGTTTACACAGTTTTTTGGGAGAACGCAGGAACACTTTATTATTTATATTTTTAGTGGAACTTTGGTAATGTCTTTTTTTACAGAAACGACTCAGGGTTGTATGCGTGCGTTGATGGCTAACGCACCTATCTTTACTAAAATTAATGTACCAAAATACTTGTTTATATTATCAAAGAGTATTCAGGCATTTATTAATTTTGGGTTGACATTGCTATTGTATTTCGTGTTCTGCTTTTTTAATGACATTGATTTTGGATTACATATGTTTAGTCTCGTGTATCCAATTATTTGTCTATTGGTATTCAGTGTTGGTGTAGGAATGATTCTTTCTGCATTATATGTGTTTTTTAGGGATATTGAATACTTGTATGGAGTGTTTCTTACTATATTGAATTATGTATCTGCTATTTTTTATCCAGTGGACATGCTTCCGGTTGCATATCAGAGAGTTTTTTTGCTGAATCCGGTATATGTGTATATTAAGTATTTTAGAAGTGTTGTAATAGATGGAATGCTTCCATCGCTTGGATATCATGGATTGTGTCTATTATATGCTGGCATTGCAATTGGTATTGGCTGTTGGATTTATAAAAAATATAACCATGAATTCTTATACTATGTGTAATGAGGTGAAAAATGGCGATAATCGAATGTAAAAACGTTTCTATTCGCTATAAGACAGGTGATCTTAAAGCAATAGGGTTAAAAGATTATGTAATGCGTAAGTTGACTGGAAGTTACCATGTAAAAGAATTCTGGGCAGACAAGGAAGTTACCTTTTCGTTGGAAAAAGGAGATATGCTTGGAATAGTAGGAACGAATGGTGCTGGTAAGTCAACCTTGTTGAAAGCGATTACAGGAATTATGATTCCTACAATTGGCACAGTCAAAGTAAGCGGAAATATTGCGGCTCTTTTAGAGCTTGCCTCTGGTTTTGACGAAGAGCTTACTGTTCGAGAAAATACATATCTTCGAGGAGCTTTGTTGGGATATACCAAACAGTTTATTGATGATAAGTATGATGAGATTATAGAATTCTCAGAACTAGAAGATTTCCAGAACCATATGTTTAAACAACTTTCCAGTGGTATGAAGAGCCGTTTGGCATTTTCTATCGCATGTCTTGTAGAACCAGATGTCATTATTTTGGATGAAGTATTAAGTGTTGGAGATGAAGGCTTCAAGGAGAAGAGTGGACGTAGAATTAAAGAAATATTAAGTCGTGGCGTTACAGGAATTCTTGTATCCCACTCTGTCCAGCAGGTTAGAGATTTATGTAATAAATGTTTGTGGTTAGACCATGGAAAACAGGTAGCCTTTGGGCCGGCTTCTATAGTATGTAATGCATACAGCGCATATTTATTTACTCCAAAGGACAAGAGAAAATTACCGGAATCAGAGGAAGAGCTTTATGATGTGTCTAATAGATTTCGTGTGGCTTGGAGATTGGGTGTAAAGGAACGATCAACCATGGAATATAGGAATAATCCAAAATATAGAGAAGAAACAGAGACACAGAGAATTCAACGCTTGCTTGGGATAGTAGACGCCATGTCTCTAGAAGAGCGTGCACAGATTGAAAAAGAAATTGACGGAAAGTAGGAAAAGGCGAAAGGAGTAAAATGTAATGAAAGGTATAATTTTAGCAGGTGGTTCAGGTACACGCCTGTATCCATTAACAAGAGTAACTTCGAAGCAGTTATTACCAGTATATGATAAGCCTATGATTTATTATCCATTATCAACGCTTATGTTGGCAGGTATTAATGATATTCTTATTATTTCCACTCCACAGGATGTTCCTCGCTTCCAGGAATTACTGGGGGATGGCACTAATTTTGGTGTGAAATTATCATACGCCATTCAGCCAAGTCCAGATGGATTGGCTCAGGCATTTTTGATTGGCGAGGAATTTATAGGAGATGAACCATGTGCAATGGTTCTTGGAGATAATATTTTTTATGGTGGTGGATTTAGTAAAAACTTGGCAGATGCTGTTGAGAATGCGAAAAATGGGCAGGCAACAGTATTCGGTTATTATGTAAATGATCCACAGCGTTTTGGAGTTGTAGAGTTTGATGAAGCGATGAATGTATTATCGCTTGAAGAAAAACCTAAGAATCCAAAATCAAATTATTGTGTAACCGGTTTGTATTTTTATGATAAAAGAGTTGTAGAGATGGCAAAGAAAGTAAGACCATCTGAACGTGGCGAGCTTGAAATTACTGATTTGAATAAATTGTATTTGGAAGATGATAGTTTAAAGGTTCAGATTCTTGGACGAGGATTTGCGTGGCTTGATACAGGAACTATGGATAGTTTGATGGATGCATCTTCATTTGTTCAGACAGTACAGAATCGCCAGGGTGTTGTGATTTCTGCACCGGAAGAAATTGCATATTATAAGAAATGGATTGATAAAAAAGAACTTTTGAAATCTGCAAAATTATATGGGAAATCACCATATGGTGCTCATCTTCGCCATGTAGCAGAGCAGAAATTATATTCAAGTGTAAATGATAGGAGATAAGAGACTATGACCATTATTGTTACCGGTGGTGCCGGATTTATCGGAAGTAACTTTGTATTTCATATGTTAAACAAATATCCTGAGTATCGTATTGTATGTGTTGACGAATTAACATATGCCGGAAATCTATCTACATTAAAGGATGTTATGGATAACCCTAACTTCCGTTTCGTAAAAATGGATATCTGTGATAGAAAGGGCATCTACGGATTGTTCGAAGAAGAGCACCCGGATATCGTTGTAAACTTTGCGGCAGAATCGCATGTAGATCGTTCAATCGAAAATCCGGAAATATTCTTGCAGACAAACATCTTAGGAACACAGGTTATGATGGATGCATGCCGTAAGTATGGTATTAATCGTTATCATCAGGTATCTACAGACGAAGTATATGGCGACCTTCCATTGGACCGTCCGGACCTATTCTTTACTGAAGAAACGCCAATCCATACAAGCAGCCCATACAGCTCATCAAAGGCTGGCGCTGACCTTTTGGTAATGGCATACCACAGAACATT
>CAYMYV010000002.1:0-24899 GCA_964394775.1 uncultured Lachnobacterium sp.
TTATGATTAGCATCCACGATGAATCAGCTAAGGCTGCAGAAGAATACGGCTTAGGCTACAACTTAGTTGCCGGTGGTAACATCGCAGGCTTTAAGAAGGTTGCTGAAGCAATGCTTGCTCAGGGCGTATTCTAAATCTCTGTAGCAATACAATTTTATACTCTCATGTCAAAAAGCCCCGCGGCCGAAGGATACTTCGTTCGTGGGGCTTTTTTTTGGAGTTAAGTATTAAGCTTATATACAATAATATCTGCTGGGCACATTTTTTTGAAGCGTGGACATTGAAAGAGACTTCTGGAAAGTGTGAAGGTACCGGGATGGCGGGAATGGCGGTAGAGATACCGGAAACAATAGAGAGAATAGTAAAGAATGGAGCTGTCATCAGAATGATTTAAAAAAATCTTAACACTTTTTCGGTAAAATTCTGGTATAATAGTTATGAGTTTATTTATGGAAAGGTTTTACAAATGAAAATTTTAATAACAACAGATTTATTCAAGGTTACCACCAATGGAGTAGTAACCTCTGTTCGTAACCTTTTAGGGGAATTAGAGGGGAAAGGGCATGAGGTTAAAGTTCTGACATTCTCAGAAGGGATGGACAGCTATAAAGAGGGAAATGTTTATTATATCAAATCTGTGCCAATCGGATTTATTTATCCGAATATGCGTATGCCGGTTTCTTATCGAAATAAGCTGGTAAGAGAGCTTATTGATTGGAAGCCAGATGTGATTCACAGTCAGTGCGAATTTTTCAGCTATCAGTTTGCACAACGTATTTCGAGGCTTACGGAAGCGCCGATTATCCATACTTATCATACGTTGTACGAGGATTATGTAACCTATTTGATTCCAAGTAAACGTGTTGGAAGGCTTGCAGTCCGCAAATTGTCGCGTATGCGGTTGAAAAAAGCGAAGACTGTCATTGCCCCAACGAGTAAAGTTAAAAAAATCCTGCTTACATATGGATTGAAAAATGATATTCAGGTTGTACCAAGCGGGGTTGCATTACAGCAATACGATTATCGAATGGAGGAAGAGGAACGCAAGGCAAAAAGACTTGTAATTGGAATCCCAGAGAAATCTAAGGTAATGCTTAATCTCGGACGTCTTGGCACGGAAAAGAATATAGAGGAATTAGTGTTATTTTTTGCAGAAGCCTTGAAGCAGGATGAAAAGCTTATCTTTTTGATAGTAGGTGATGGACCGGCGAAAAAAGGCTTAGAGGAAATGGTAGCTGAGCTTGGTATTGAAGAGCATGTGATTTTTACAGGCATGATACTACCGGCGTTGGTAAGAGAATATTATCAGCTTGCAGATGTGTTTGTTAGTGCTTCCACCAGCGAAACACAGGGTCTTACTTATATTGAAGCTGCCGCCAATGGATTGCCACTGCTGTGTCGCAAGGACGATTGCCTAAACGACGTTATTGAAGAAGGTGTGAATGGATATCAGTATACCTCTAAGGAGGAGTTTATCGCTCATTTACATGAAATCATAGAAAGTGACGCCTGGCGCGTTCGTGCCGGAAAACGGAGCAAAGAGATTGCAGCTTCTTTTGATAAGAGTTGTTTTGGAAATAAGGTGGAAACAATTTATGAGGAAGCGAAACTATCAAAAGAGTAAAGGAATAGAATGAATCAGAAAGGTCTCACTTCGGTGAGATCTTTTTTATAATATTAACATTTTGTAAATATTCATATAGTATCTTACAATTATTATCATTTTGGTCTATAATAGATAAGATGATATTTTGTAAGTGACTTGCCGAGTTTGGGCGGAAAGGATAAAATTATGCAAAAAATTTTAGTAGCAACCGACAGTCATAGCGGTCTTACACCAGAAGAAGGAAAAGAGATGGGCATTCGTGTTTTGCCAATGCCTTTTTACTTTGGCGAAGAATGTTATTATGAAGAAGTATCATTAACAAGAGAAACATTTTTTGAACGATTAACAGCAGGAGAAGATGTGACCACATCTCAGCCGTCTCCGGAGGAAGTTTTAGAGTTCTGGAGAGACGCTTTAAAAGAATATGAAAGTATTGTATACATTCCAATGAGCAGCGGGTTAAGTGGTTCCTGTCACACAGCTATGGCACTGGCGCAGGATGAGGAGTTTGAAGGAAAAGTGTTCGTTGTAGACAATGGGCGTATATCTACGCCTCTGGTGCGTTCCATCAAGGATGCATTGGAGATGGTAGAAGAGGGCTTTTCCGCAGAACAAATCAAAGAAGTCTTAGAAGCAGAGAAGTCGAAGATGTCTATCTATATTGCGGTAGAAACTCTGGAATTCTTAAAGAAGGGTGGACGTATTTCTGCCACAACTGCAGCACTTGGAACACTGCTTAATATTAAACCAATATTAAGGGTTGGTGTAGGCTTGTTAGAAGGCTACAAAAATGCCCGTGGTATGAAAAAGGCAAAAAAGGAAATGCTGGAATCCTTAAAGAATGACATGGAAACAGCTTTTAAGGAATACTATGATAAGGATGAAATATATCTTCTTGCGGCAACAAGTGCGGATGAAGCTACAACACAGGCATGGATAGAGGAAATTCAAGAATATTTCCCGGGAAAAGAAGTGCTGGCGGGAAATCTCTCCCTTGGAATTTGCTGTCATACAGGCCCTGGAGCTTTAGGCGTAGGCGTATCCTGCCGGCCAAAGCGTTAGAAGATAAGAGGAGTATTGTTAGTTATGAACCGAATTGTATTAGTTGCGCTGAAAAATTTTTGGAAGGTGCCATCTGCATGGTTCAAGCTGCGTCATTACGCAAAGCATACAGATGATTATAGTTTTGAAGAAAAATACAAGCACATTCGCTATTTGTTAAGACATGTAATTCCAAGCGGAAACATTGACCTGGAGGTGTCCGGAATCGAGAATATTCCAGAGGAAGATGGATTCCTGTTATGCGGAAATCATCAGGGGCTTTTTGATATTATAGCGATTGTGCATACCTTTGAGCGTCCACTGGCAGCAGTGTTGAAGAAGGAACTGGATGAGATACCATTTCTTCATGAGATTGTGCAGTGTACAAAATCATATCCGATGGACCGCGAGGATGTCAGACAGTCCATGAAGGTCATTATGGGAGTGACAAAGGAAATCCAGGAAGGACGTAATTTCCTCATTTTCCCAGAAGGCACCAGGAGTAAAAAGGGCAATGAGATGTTAGAATTTCATGGGGGAACCTTTAAGTGTGCCACCAAGTCCAAGTGTCCAATTGTTCCTTTTGCATTAATCGATACTTATAAGGTGTTAGATGAAAAGGGAAGTAAGCCTGTTAAGGTACAGCTGCATTACCTTACTCCAATCTATTATGACGAATATAAGGATTTGAACACAAACGAAATCGCTGAAATGGTGCGCGATAGAGTGGAAGAAGCAATTAAGTCACATCTGGATGAATAGAGGCGGCTGTTAAAATAATCATAGGAAGAAGCAAAAAGGGATGAGAAGTATTAATAAGGAATATTTAGAAGAAGATAATATTATAGACAATAATCGCTTAGATGAAAAAGAGGATGAGCTGGAAATCATTGATTTGGATAAAGAGTTAGAAGATGACCTTGAAGCCTTGGGGCCGATTTTTCGTGATGTTGAAGACGAGGAATGGGTAAAAGAACAAGAAGAAGAGAAACGAAAAAAAGCAAATAAGGAAAGCCTTCGCAAGGAAATCTGCAGTTGGATTATTACATTGGTAGTCACTTTGGGGTGTATTTTTATTCTCAAGAATTATGTAATTATCAATGCATTGGTTCCAACAGGGTCCATGGAGAATACCATTATGCCGGATGACCAGTTGTTTGGAAATCGACTTGCATATTTATTTGATGAGCCAGAGCGTGGCGATATCATTTTCTTTTATTACCCGGACGACCCTAATCATGAAGAGAAATTTGTAAAACGAATTATTGGACTCCCGGGAGAAAAGGTGGTAATCGATAATGGTAAGATATATATCAATGATTCCGAGGAACCATTAGAGGAACCTTATCTGAAGGAGGAATGGGTAATCAAGACAGGACTATATGAGTTCCAGGTGCCGGAAGGCTGTTATTTTGTTTTGGGTGACAACCGTAACACCTCTCGGGATGCTCGTGACTGGAACAATCCATATGTTGCAAGAGAGGAGATTATTGGTCAAGCGGGATTTATCTATTATCCACTTGATAGAATTGGAGTTGTAGAATAGGTATGACAGATGAGAAAAGGAGTTTGTATGGAAGGCTTTGCGGAATAGTGGGAATTGTATTGAATATCCTGCTGTTTGTGGGAAAGCTTGTTGCGGGATTGCTGAGTAAT
The DNA here is from genome assembly GCA_964394775.1 of uncultured Lachnobacterium sp. Classification (GTDB taxonomy): domain Bacteria; phylum Bacillota; class Clostridia; order Lachnospirales; family Lachnospiraceae; genus Roseburia. The sequence continues at coordinate 4,304 of CAYMYV010000002.1, forward strand.
TCCATTGCAATTACGGCAGATGCCTTTAATAACCTATCAGATGCTGGTTCCTCAGTAGTGACCCTGGTGGGATTTAAGCTAGCAGAGCAGAAGCCGGATTCGGACCACCCTTTTGGGCATGGGCGAATGGAATATCTATCCGGACTTGTGGTAGCGGGTGTTATCTTCCTAATGGCATTTGAGCTGTTAAAGGATTCGATAGATAAAATCGTACATCCGGCAGAGGTTGTATTTACGCCGGTGGTGCTTGGGATTTTGCTGGCATCAATTGCTGTAAAATGCATTATGGCTATATATAACTTCAAAATTGGCAAGAAAATCAATTCTGCTGCACTTCGTGCGACTGGAATGGATAGCCTGAGTGACTGTGTTTCGACGACCGTTATTTTGATTGCAACAATTGTTGGGCATTATACCAGTCTTCAAATTGACGGAATCTGTGGAGTGGCAGTGGCGCTTCTTATTTTCTGGGCAGGATTTAATGCTGCAAAGGATACATTAAATCCGCTTCTTGGACAGGCGCCAGACCCTGCATTTGTCCAACAGATTGAAGAGATAGTTATGGAATTTGACAAGGAAGCTATCGTTGGAGTACATGATTTGATTGTCCATGATTATGGTCCGGGAAGGCGCGTGATTTCGCTTCATGCAGAGGTTCCGGCAGAGGGAGATATGATACAGCTTCATGATGTCATTGATAATCTTGAGATAAAGCTTCGTGCAGAGCTTGGATGTCTTACGACCATACATATGGACCCAATTGCAACTAAGGATGAACGGGTACTCGCACTCAAGGCACAATGTAAGACAGTTGTAAAATCGATTGGGGAGAGCTTGTCACTACATGATTTTCGTGTGGTGTTTGGTGACAGTCATACGAATTTGATTTTTGATGTGGTAATTCCTTATGAGTTTGCATTATCAGATCAGGAAACTACCAAACTAATTCAGGAAAAAGTCTGGGAACAGATTGGAAATAAATATTTTATCATAACGCAGGTAGACAAAGAGGGAGGATTATAAGATGCCAGAGAATTCAGGCTGCAGCAGTGCTTTAGGCTGCTCAAAATCAAGCTGCGAGGGATGTCCAAGCAAGAATCCCCAAAGCATGCTGGAAGCAATGAATGCACATTCAAATATTAAGCATGTAATCGGTGTAGTAAGTGGTAAGGGCGGTGTAGGTAAATCCTTTGTTACCTCATCTCTTGCAGTGCTTATGGCAAAAGCCGGCTATAAGGTAGGTATCCTGGATGCCGATATCACAGGACCTTCCATTCCAAAAATGTTTGGTGTGAAGGGACAGGTGGTTGGTGATGAGACAGGCATGATTCCATTAGAATCTAAAGATGGAATCAAGGTTATGTCTATTAATTTATTGATGCAGGATGAAGAAGCACCTGTTGTATGGCGTGGGCCGGTAATTGCAGGGGCGGTAAAGCAGTTCTGGACAGATACCTGCTGGGGCGAGATTGACTATCTTTTCGTAGATATGCCACCTGGAACCGGTGATGTTCCACTTACTGTATTTCAGTCTCTTCCGGTCAATGGAATTGTTATTGTAACCTCTCCACAGGAGTTGGTTCAGATGATTGTAAAAAAAGCATACAATATGGCGAACATGATGCATATTCCGGTTCTTGGAGTGGTAGAGAACTTCAGCTTCTTAACATGTCCGGACTGTGGAAAAGAAATTAAAATCTTCGGCGAAAGCAAGATTGAGGAAGTATCCAATATGCTGGGTGTAAATCTTCTTGGTAAGCTTCCGCTCAACCCTGCATATGCAGAAGCTGCGGATAAGGGTGAGTTCTATGATATTGATAACCCGTATCTGGATGCGGCAAAGGAGATTCTGGAGAGAATATAAACGTCATATATTGACATGTTAGGTTCAATTTTTAACCTCTTGGTGTAAAATGGTTTACATCAAGAGGTTCTTTTTTTATAATGCAATTATCAACAACACAGGAGCAGATATGAAGATAAAGATTGAGATTGATGATGGGCTTGCAGAGGAGGAAATAGTCATTCGATGCAAGTCACTAAATGAAGATGTGATATCCATCCAAAAGCGTATCACAGATGCTGTCAATTCGAGAATGCAATTAGAGGTCACAAAAGGGGAAACGGAATATTACCTTACGGTTGATGAGGTTTTGTTTTTTGAGACAGATGTAAGTGGCGTTGTCGTTCATACAGCAACACAGATTTATGAAACGAAATACAGACTCTATGAGTTGGAAGAACTGCTTCCGGGTAGCTTTATCCGTGTATCCAAGTCTTCCATACTAAACACCTCCAAGGTTCGTGCAATACATAAGAACATTACGGGAGCCAGTGAGGTGGAATTTCTAGGTTCAAGCAAGAAGGTATTTGTCTCTAGAAATTACTTTAAGCTATTAATGACAAAATTAGAAGAAAAGAGGTTAAGAAAATGAAAAAGAGTAACATAGCAGGCGGAATTGCATTAATTTTATTAGCAATATATTTAATCGGTAATGGAATGGGCTTCATTCCGGTAATTCCATGGTTTAAGATTTTGTGCAGTGTGTTTTTTGTCTGGACAGCATTGAAGGGTCTCTATAGAAGAGAATTTTTCGGTGGAGTGATGTCCCTTTGTATCCTGGCCTGGATATGGGAAGAATACTTGAAGATTGAAGCGATTACACCTTTCCCATTGCTGGTAGCAGGCGCTTTTCTTGGTATTGGTCTAAACATGCTCTTTAAAAAGGAAAAAGTCATTACCATAAATTATCAAAATGATGATGGCGAATGGAAGACAGGAAGCTTTGATGATGTGAAATCAACGGAATGGAGTGACGGAAGACATGTTACATTAGAGAACAACTTTGGTTCTGTAAGCAAATATGTGAAAGCAGACGCTTTTAGTACTGCTGATATTGAAAATAACTTCGGCTCTACAAACGTGTACTTCAACAATGCAGTAATTGCAGGTGGGGAAGCGAAAATTAACGTGGAAAATAATTTCGGTGAAACAAGTGTATATCTTCCAAGAACATGGAGAGTACGTATAACAGAGCATCAGGCATTCGGTTCAATCAAAACTTACGGCGCACCAAACAATGATATGGACGCACCGTTAGCAATTGTTGATGCGGAATGTAACTTTGGTATGATTAGAATTTATTTTGAATAATAGACTCATTGCATATAGAAAAGGCGAGGCAGGAATTTCCTTTGAGAGGAATACTGCCTCGCTTTTTTATTGCGGTTGTCTATTATATGCTTCTTTGATGTAGCTTATGCCGTATTCTACACATTCCTCATAACCGGAGGACTTGGCTTGAGTAATCATACTTTGTACAATGACATCAAACTCCTCATCTGTAGAAGCCATAATGGCCTCCCAGCATTTGTCTGTGATAAACCTTGAAAGGGTTTCGTAATTGGTATCGAGCGGTTCATAGTAGACATCTGTAAGTGGTACGAGATAACTACTTTCTAAGCTATAGATATATTTTTCGATGGAGTCTGTGCCGGTCCATTCGCGCCATGCGGCTTCCACTTCATTGAGAGGATCCACAATTACATTTTTCCAATAGATGTAGTTAAATGGTTCCCCATTATCGGTATTGATTGCCATCTGTGTATATGGAACAAAATTAAACCTTGGGCTGCCGGAATCGAAGCTGCTTCCATCGGATAGAGTAGTGAAACGGTCATAGTAGCAGCTTAGTCCAAGCTCTGTGAAACAGGTATAGCCATCTTCGTCATAGGACCAGCATTCTCCTTCCGGACCATAGGTTAAGGTTAACATACCTTCCGGAGAGTAGAAATAATCAACAATCGCCATTGCAAGCTCAGGATATTTGGTTTCGCTATCAATTGCAATGCAGCGGCGGGCAACGGTACCGAGCTTCCGGGTGATGCGCTTTGCTTCTGTTGGAATCACCGGGTACATATATTCCGTCCCACCATAAAATACGTTGGTTAGATATTGACCGTTTTCCAGCATCTCAACCTCATCGATAGTGCCCTCATTAGGGGTGGAATCGGTGTAAAGAAGGCCTCTCTGATAGAGCTCATTATATACCTTAAGCATTGAGAGGTATGGTCCATAGTCTCCGTTTTCGGTGAGAGCTAAAATGTCATAATATTTGTTAGTATTCCAGTCATAGAACCCCATACCGATTGGATCATAACCATAATAGCCTTGTACAAGCTGTGATACTTCATACATTTGACCGTTAGATTCTACATCTACATATGTGGCATTTGTAGCATAAATAGGTTTTCCACCCTCTGTGGTTGGGTGTTTTTCCTGCATCTGCTCTAGAACATTTACCCAATCCTCAATATTGGAAATTACCGGTTTTCCAAGCTCCTCATAGTAATCAAATCTTAGGTTCCATACCAAGTAGGATGGTTCATAGTCTTTTGGATTACTTGTTGAACCATAAATTGCGTAAATTTCATCATCGGAGTATTCCGGATAACGCACAAAGGATTCCGTAAGATGCTCGCTGATATATGGCATATAGGTTTGAATATCATTGCTCAAGCCAAGAATATGACCGTTTTGTACTGCCTCGGAGAAATTTCCATCCATATCTCCTCCACAAATGATAATGTCATAATCACCTATATACGGATTTTCATCCGATTCCGTGGTGCTCATTTTGATGTCCAGTTTAACATTGAATTTCTCTAACAAAACATCTGCAAACCAGCCCTCCTGTATTCCTTCATAGCTGGATAAATCAGAATAAAGAGTTAAGGTTACGGTTTCTTCCGGTATATAGGACGGTTTTTCTGTTTCTGTGCTTACACCATTTGCCATACAGCCGATTAAGCAAAAGCACAGAACCAGTACCATGATAATATTTACGTAGAATTTTGGTTTTTTCATAAACATAAGATGTTTTACCCTGCCTTCTGTGTTGGATTCTCCAAAGGATAATACCGGGGATAATCCGCTATTTTTAGCGGCGTATTTCAGTAATACCATGGAGTAGGATTTGCGGTAGTCCGGATCATCTGTTTTGGTGGCACTTTCATCGCAAAGCATTTCCATATCCTTTTTCATGAGGTTCATGGCAAGCCATACAATCGGATTCCACCAGTGGATTGCGATTGCCAAGGTCATAAGCAGCCTGGTTATGTGGTCCAGATGTTTAATGTGCATCTGCTCATGCAACAAAATATATTCTCGTTCATCCTTCGGGAGGTTAATTGGAAGATATATTCTTGGTTTTACAAATCCCATAACGAACGGAGAGTTTACGGTTTCACATTCCCAGATGTTTTCGGATATTCGTATTGCAAAGCGTAAGCTGTGCTTCATGGACAGGTAATGAATGGCTGTTATGAGTAATACTGCTACAGCTCCTGCAGCCCACAGGATGCATAGAGAAGGTAAAAACCATGCTTGTTTCCAGAGGCTTACGGCAGGGGTAGTGACAGAATTGTTATCGCCTGATGGCTGGGTGGTTACAATTTCATTGGAAGGGCTTTCAGTGGAAGTATTCATATCTGTCTGGTGATTGCCGGAAGTCGTAGCATTAGTTGTGCTTTGATTATTTGTATCAACTCCCGCAGGATTCCCGTTGGAATCAACAGCAGGTGTGGAAGGAACAGCTCCTTCATTGGTGGCAGATATCACTAAGCGTTCCGGAGTTGGTGTCATACCGTAATCGCTCTCAATAATGACTGGTACGATAAGTCTTAGCAGCATTATAAGCCATAATACGTATATGTAGATTTTTGGTATTTTTTTGAAAATCCCCCGGAATGCAATTATGATAACGGCAAGGATAGAGGCCTGCATCCCCATTACAAGTAAGGTCGTAATTACTGTTTCCATATCTTATGCCTCCTCAATCATTTTTTTGATTCTATCCAGCTCATCCTCTGTAAGCTTACGGTCTTTTAGAAAGGCAGCAAACATATCAGGGATATTGCCGTCAAAGGTTCTGTTTAAAAATTCTTCGCTTTCCTGTTTGATAATCTGTTCTTTTTCCACAACGGAACGAACAAAGGTGTCTTCATTTACAATGATGCCCTTTGCACTTAGGTTCTTAATTACAGTATAGGTAGTGGATTTCTTCCATCCAAATTCGTTCTGGCAGATGGAAACTAATGCTGTTGATTTAACAGGCTCCACTTTCCATAGCTCCTGCATAAAGCGGTATTCGCTGTCGCTAATTCGAGTATCCATGTTATAGCTCCTCTTCATTTGGTCTAAAGTTATAAACCTTTTCTTTAGTCTAATACTTTAGACCAAATTTGTAAAGAGGAAAATAGTCACAAAAAAGCCACCACATTTTGAAATTACAATCAAAAATGTAGTGGCTTTATTTTATTCTGCGGTCAGTTCAGTTTCTGCGTTCAGTTCAGTTTCTGCGGTCAGTTCAGTTTCTGCGGTCAGTTTGCTTTCTGCCGTCAGTACTTCTGTCTCGTACATATCCTCAGTAGAAGTTATCAAAAAGATATATTCATTCGAATCACGAAAACGTGTATTATTTGAGCCAACCTGACTTATGACAATGCTATCACCGTCGTCAAGCTTGGAGGCATCCAGCGCAAGCTGCGTACCGGAGATATAGACAGGTTTCTTCTTTTCGCCATTAATATATACACGGCTCCACGTCGTGAAGCCCTCGCCGGTAATAATATACTGTGTCTCATCCTCCGAAAGGCTAATATCCTGAATGATTACTTCATCAATACCCATTATGATATCCGTTGCAGGGTAAGGGGTTTCACCATTTTCATAGCAATAACGTTCTCCGTAAAGGAGGTCATACTGTAACTGTTCAAGCCCCTGAAGGTAGGTTTCCCGGTCAAGCACATCTGCCTGTGTCTGGTGGTAGCTTACCATGGTTCCTTCATGAATGCCGACAGTATCTAAAATATCTGCCATCAGCTGATAAGCATAGAGGTCAGCATCCTCTTTTTCTAACCCAAAGTTGTTCCAGGTTATATAAGATGTCTTGTAAATGTCACCAGAAACCATATCTTCATTGGTAAGTCCCATAGTTGGAAGATGGTCGCCCCAAAATACTACGATGGTATCCTCTCCCAGCTTTTCAAGCTCTGTGATTAAGCCCTCTATGAACTGGTCCGTTTTGTTTAGCTGATGCATGTAATAGGTCCATTGGTTGGTAACCTCTTCGCTTTCAATACCATATACTTCACAGAATGGCTGCTCCAAAACAGATTCCGTTGGATAGGTTCCATGGGCACCAACTGTAATGGTATAAGTGAAATCCGGTTGATTTGGTGTAGAAAGAAGTGTTTTTATTGTTTCTTCTACAAGGATGGAATCCTCTGCCCAGCCGCCATTAGGCGTATATTCTGTAATATCCATGAGCTCTTTGCTGGTAAAAGAGTCAAATCCCATCATGGAGAATGCATTTGCGCGACTATAGAAATTACCGCCATTGTTATGAACTGCATGAGTTGCATAGCCCAGAGCCTTCAGGTCAGCTGCAATGCTTTCACAGTCAGTTTCTTTTAAGATAGTTTTATATGGATACTCACCGGTACCGAAGTAGTTTAACCTCATACCGGTCAGAATCTCAAATTCTGAGTTGGCAGTTCCGGCACCAATAACAGGAACGGTTAAGTAACCTGTTGTAAAGCTTTCTTTCAGATAGTGGTAGAATGGTGTTGGGTCCTGGCTGTAGGTCATAAAGTTAAATTCATCCGGGTCCACAAAGGATTCTAACAATACGCAGATGATATTCGGTGCTGTTTCCGTAGTAATTGTGGTCGCTTCCTTGTTATCTGCGACTGCGTTCATAATCGAATCAATCGATTCTTTAGAATAATCCTCCGGTTCATTCATACCGCGGTCTAATACACCGGAGGAGAAGGAATATACAAATCCATAATCCTCATACCCCTGAGCAATATTGGTAAAATAGTCTTCTACAACATTACTATCCTGAGCGGCTTTGGTTGTGATAGGGATTCCAACAAACAAAACCATAAGGATGAGAAGGGATGTGTTAAGCTTATGCATATTTCCACCAAAAACAGGTCCTTTAATATAGAGCACTACACATCCAAGAATAAATGCGGAGCCTGCAATCAGTACAGAGGCAATGAGTGTCGGGGTAATATAACTGGTTCCGTTCATTGCCAAAAGGTCTGGTACACAGGTTAAATCTGAGAAGTTAAACGGTGTGACGCGGTTACTAAGCACAACGCCATTTATAATCCCAAGAATAATCCAGAAGGAGCTAATCAGAAGTCTTGTAAAAGCTCTTCTTCGGAATAAATACACCAAGCACAAGGATGCAAATACCAAAAATGCATTGTACAGATAGGTCAATGGTGTCTCTGCGATAAACTCCATCGTAGAGGCAAGGTCTCTTCTTGATACCAATTCCACCAGGAATACAACGGCACAAGCCAGAACCATGTGAAATAAATAGGAGAATTTATTAAATAAGTTGACACATTTATTAAACTGCTCAGAATGTTCAACGTTAGCTTTTGTAAATAATGTTTCTTTTAATAATTGAAGCTTCTGTTTCATCAAGAACCTCCTTATTCGATTATGTATTAGATTATAAAATAATTGTCCTTAAATACAAGTGCAAACTTTTATAAAAAAATCTTAAGATTTTATTGATTTTATGGTAAATCGACTAATTCGATAATAAAATTTTCCTAGTGTGTCTCCTTTATAATATGACGCGATTATGGTAAAATGTCCCAGTAAACAAAATTTCGTATGTGGAGATTCAGAATGAAAAATCAGAAAAAGAAGGATGGTCTTTGCCCGTACGCAAAAAAATGCGGGGGCTGTGATTATCAAGGAATGGAATATACCAAACAGCTGGAAATGAAGGAAGAGAGTGTGCGAAAGCTGTTAAAGCCCTTCGGAAGGATATCTCCAATCGTGGGAATGGACAACCCTTATCATTATCGCCACAAAGTGCATGCAGTATTCGATTGCGTTGGAAGAGGACAGGTAGTGGCAGGAGTCTATAAGAAAAACTCCCATGATGTAGTAGATATCGAGAGCTGTCAGATTGAGAATGAAGAAGCAGATGCAATTATTCGTGATATTAAGGGCTTGTTAAAGTCCTTCCGTATCAAAACCTATGACGAGGATACCGGATATGGCCTGCTTCGTCATGTGCTTGTTCGAAAAGGCTATCATACGGGTGAGATTATGGTGGTGCTGGTCCTTGCATCCCCAATCCTGCCATCTAAGAATAATTTCGTAAAGGCGTTACGCAAGAAGCATCCGGATATCAGTACGGTTGTAATTAACGTCAATGATAAGAAAACCAGCATGGTGCTTGGAGAACGTAATATTATCGTGTATGGAAAAGGCTTTATTGAGGACCGGTTATGTGGATGTACCTTCCGCATTTCACCAAACTCCTTTTATCAGGTAAATCCTGCCCAGACGGAGCACTTGTATGCAAAAGCAATTGCATGCGCAAAGCTAACCGGCAAGGAAAAGGTCATTGATGCTTATTGCGGAACAGGAACAATCGGCATCATTGCTTCCAAATCAGCCAAAGAGGTACTTGGCGTGGAATTAAACAAAGACGCCATTAAGGATGCCATTACCAATGCAAAGAGAAATGAAGTGAAAAACATTCGTTTTATAAACGAGGATGCAGGAAAATACATGGTGTCTCTGGCTGAGAAAAAGGAATCCGTAGACGTAGTTATCATGGACCCGCCACGAAGCGGCAGTGACGAGGCATTTTTATCCTCTGTTGTGAAGCTGGCTCCAAAGCGCGTGGTATATGTATCCTGCAACCCGGAAACATTGGCGCGGGATTTGAAGTATCTGACGAAGAAGGGATATAAAATGGAAGAGGCTACGCCGGTGGATATGTTCCCAATGACAAGCCACTGCGAGATGGTGTGTTTATTGTCCAAACTCCATGAAGCGTAGCATCATGTGAATGTAGGGCTGGCTGTCTCAATAAAATAAATAGCAGGATGACATGATATCAAGTGGAGCGTTAACACTCTGCCCCAATCATGGATTTTTGGAAAAAACAATAACGAAATAAAAAAGGGTGCCACAAATGTCATCAGACATGTTGCGGCAACCCTTTTTAAATTATATACGTAAGTCTATACTTCCTCCAAGATGAGGTGTTACAGACTGTTCCATGAGAGTAATCAGCTGGGCGCTCATGGCTTCACTCGCTTCCATAGAATTGTCCAGCATCTTCACACCCACAGCCTCAGCAAGTGTTCCTGCTGATGAAGAAGTGACTGCACTTAATGCAGATGAAATAGCTCCGATCTCCATAAAGACCCCTCCTTTTACTATTCTTAGGGAGTTTCCCTGTCTTCATTATGACACGAAGGTTTGGAAATGGCAATATTTATTAGAATAAATAATAAATGAATTTGACATATCTTATTTGACGAATGATTTTTGACGTATTAAGATTAGGGGTGCTTGTGGTATGCTAATATCCAATTTTATAAAGAGTGCTTAAACAGAAATAGGAGGAAATCTCATGGGCGGATTTTTCGCAGTAGCATCAAAAGAATCATGTGTATTGGACCTGTTTTATGGAACAGACTACCATTCACATTTAGGTACAAGAAGAGGTGGTATGGCAGTATATGGAGAGAACGGCTTTGAACGTGCGATTCATAATATTGAGAATTCACCATTTCGTACTAAGTTTGATAAAGATGTAACAGAATTACAGGGAAATCTTGGAATTGGATGTATCTCCGATTTCGAACCACAGCCACTTTTGGTAAATTCTCACTTGGGAAGCTTTGCAATTACGACTGTTGGCAAGATTGCTAATATTGATGAGCTGGTAAAAGAATGTTACGAATCAGGGAAGACGCATTTCCTTGAGATGAGTGGTGGCAATATAAACCCAACTGAGGTGGCTGCTGCAATTTTAAATCAGAAGGATTCTATTTTAGAAGGATTAACATATATTCAGGAAAAAGTCATTGGTTCACTGACCGTTTTAGTCCTTACAAAAGACGGAATCTATGCCTCCAGAGATCGTTTTGGACGTACTCCGGTGATTGTTGGAAAAAAAGAGAATGCATATTGTTTGGCATTTGAAAGCTTTGCCTACTTAAATCTTGGATATAGCGATTATAAAGAATTAGGACCGGCAGAAATCGTATTTATGACAGCAGATTCGGTAGAGACCTTAAAAGAGCCGGGGAAAGAAATGAAGATGTGCTCATTCCTTTGGGTTTACTATGGATATCCTACTTCAAGCTATGAAGGGGTAAATGTAGAGGAAATGCGTTATGAAACGGGTCGTCGTATGGCCAGACGTGATACGGTAAAATTAGATTCTGCGTCAGGAGTTCCGGACTCCGGTGTTCCGGCAGCAATCGGATATTCCAATGAAGCACACATACCATTCACACGTCCGTTTATCAAATATACACCAACCTGGCCACGTTCCTTCATGCCAACCAGCCAGGAGCAGAGAAATATGATTGCGCGCATGAAGCTGATTCCGGTGCAGTCTTTGATTAAGGATAAAAAATTGCTGCTGATTGATGATTCCATTGTGCGTGGAACACAGCTGGGAGAGACAACCGAATTTTTATATGAAAGCGGTGCAAAAGAGGTTCATGTAAGACCTGCCTGTCCACCAATTCTGTATGGTTGTAAATATTTGAATTTTTCCAGATCTTCGTCAGAGATGGATTTGATTACCCGTCGTGTAATTTTAGAAAGAGAAGGAATAATTACAGATGAATTATTAGAAGAATATAGTAATCCGGACAGCGGGAAGTACAAGGAGATGGTGGAGGACATCTGCCAGAAGCTTGGATTTACTTCCTTGCAGTATGCGCGTTTGGATGATATTATTGCAGCGATTGGATTAGAGCCTTGCAAGCTGTGTACATATTGCTGGAATGGCAAAGAATAAAAGGCGCTTTTGTTTACAAGAATTGAATTTCGTGATAAATTAGTATCAGGCATATGATGAAAATCATATGCCTGATTTATTACGTATACCTTATGGTATATGGTTATATGAGGTAGAAAAAGATATGGAAAATAAAAACATTGACCAAAATAAAACTGTTCATGTGCAAAACGATGAACTGGAACAGTTGGTACTGGCATACATCAAAGATAAAACACCGGATAATCTGAATAAATTATTAAATCATCTGACGACCCGTCGTATACTTGTTCCTGCAATGCAGGGAGCTGACCCAACCAAGCCAATGCCGTGCCTTTTGAAAAATGCAAACGGAGAAACGATGCTTCCGATTTTTACCAGCCTTAAGCAGACCGCTAAGGCGCCAAAGAGTCAGGGGATTATCAATATGCCATTTGTGGCAGCAAATGATATTGTAGTAAAAGCGGAAGGTAAAATCACAGGACTTGTAATTAATCCTTTTACAGAGAATCTTATTTTTAAGCCAGAGCTTGTACAGAAAATTGCTGAAGTAGAGGAAATGAAGAAAAAGGGCGTAAAGCAGGTACAGATGACCGGCGCACAGTATGCGATTTTTGAACGGGTACAGTATGAAAAGGTCTTTCTTCCAAGGAAGTTTTTTGCCGAAGAGAAATTATTTTTGACGCATCTGAGTGAGCGAAAGGAGGCTTATCTGGATGTATTATTTGAAGAGTCCTATCAGCAGAAGAGAATGTATCCTTATTTAGAGGAGGATTTTTCGGTAATGGTGTTAAATGTTTCCGAGGATATCACTATCATCCGTGTAGAATTCCCGAATAAGGACATTGGACCGGGAGTGAGCCTTCGCGCGTTTCTTACATGGAACGAGGCTGCGAAGGAGGCAAGGTATTTTACGATTGATGCCGGAAAAGAGCCGGGAACCCGTACCTTTGGAGAAGTGACAAAGGATATGAAGCTTGTAAATTATGGTGCGGCACCGGTGGATGGTGCGGAGCTTCAGCGTGTTGTGGATTTGCTTCAGCCTATGAGCGAGAGTGGTTATACGAGCTAGAGAAAGCGTGTATGAGGCAGGAAGGTTTTAGTTTATGAGACAGATGGAATTTAAGATGGAGAGACAGGGGCTGACGCAGGTGGGAGAGCACCTTACTGTGACAGAAGGAAAGCTGCCGACCTCCTATTATTATACAATAGAGCATGCAATCGCCATGTCTGGCAATTATGCCGTAAGTGAGCGTCTGAAATCGAGAGAGGGCGTAGTAGTTGACATCAAGGAAACGGAAAAGGGTTTCTTTGTGACCATGGAGTTTGACGAGTAATGAAAATCTTATTAGCAGCGGTAAATGCAAAATATATACATTCAAATCTGGCAGTGTATTCCTTGAAGGCAAGTGCCAAGGAATATGCGAAGATGGTGGAAATCGCAGAGTTTACCATTAATAATCAGGCAGACTATATATTAGAGGAAATCTATAAAAGGAAGCCGGATGTATTAATGTTTTCCTGCTATATCTGGAATATCTCCATGGTGGAAGAGGTGATGCGTGAATATCACAAGCTATGTCCACAGGTGCCAATCTGGGTTGGTGGTCCGGAGGTGTCCTTTGAGGTAGAAAATTTCCTAAAGGCGCATCCACAGGTAACAGGGATTATGATGGGAGAAGGTGAAGAAACCTTCCGAGAGCTGTGTGAATATTACACCGCAAGAGAAGCAGGTAAGCAGCCGGAAGGAGACAAGCTGCCGGGCAAGATGAGAGCATTAGAAGAGACAGGCAGCTTGGCAAATATTCAAGGCATCGCATACCGAAAGGGCGCAGGCCCAGCTTCTGTATTGGATGGCGAAACAGATGATGTTGGGGAAGAAATCTGCGTCAACGAATGGCGCGAGATTATGTGCATGAGTGATATTCCATTCTGTTACGATAAAATGGAGGATTTTTCCAATCGGATTATCTATTATGAAAGTAGCCGCGGGTGTCCGTTTTCCTGTAGCTATTGCTTGTCGTCTGTGGATAAAAGGTTGCGCTTTCGTGATATAGAGTTAGTGAAAGAGGAGCTTAGGTTTTTCATAGACCGGAAGGTGCCGCAGGTTAAGTTTGTGGACAGAACCTTTAACTGCAAGCATGACCATGCGATGGAGATTTGGAGCTTTATCAAGGAGCAGGATAATGGTGTGACGAATTTCCATTTTGAAATATCTGCGGATTTAATTGACGAAGAGGAATTAGAGCTGATGTCTACCATGCGCCCGGGACTCATTCAGTTAGAAATCGGAGTGCAGTCCACGAACGATGTGACAATACAGGAGATTAAGCGTACCATGAAGCTCGAGCGCTTAAAAGAGATGGTTTTGAAAATAAAAGCCTTTGGAAACATCCATCAGCATTTGGATTTGATTGCCGGGCTTCCATACGAGGATTATGATACCTTCCGCAGGTCCTTTGATGATATTTATGCGTTGCAGCCGAATCAGCTGCAGATGGGATTTTTGAAGGTACTAAAGGGCTCTTATATGTATGAGCATGCGAACGAATATGGAATATTGTATCATGATAAGCCGCCATATGAGGTGATGGCTACCAGGTGGCTGTCCTATGACGATATCCTAAAAATGAAGCGTGTGGAGGAGATGCTGGAGGTATATTACAACAGTGGCCAGTATGAGATTACCATGCAGGTGTTAAAGCACAGGTTTGACAGTGCCTTTGATATGTATCAGATGCTGGGAGACTATTATGAAGCCCATGGTCTTTTTGGGATGAGTCACTCCAGAATTAAGCGCTGTGAGATTCTGATGGAGTTTGTGAAAGAGCAATGGAAGAATGCATCGGACGCTGAGGTGGTAAACGAATGTATTCGCGAAGCATTGGTCTTTGACCTATATTATAGAGAAAATTCCAAGAGCCGTCCGCAGTGGGCGGGGGATTCCGGAGTATTTAAGGCGATGACACATTTTTATTGCAGGAATGGAAAAATGTCTCATGTAGAGCCTTTCCATTATGATTTTTTGGGGGACCTAAGTAAATTTCCTGTGTATGAAGGTGCAAGCTACTGGGTATTGTTTTCGTATGATAGAAGAGATCCTCTAAATCATCAGGCACATGTGGAATATGTAGACCCAAAGAAGGAGCTGCAATGATAGCAAAGAGAACCGAAGAGATATTAAGACGTCTCGATGAAGTATATGGAACGGAATATATCTGTTATTTAAATCACGAAAATCCATGGCAGCTGCTGATTGCAGTAATTCTTAGCGCACAGTGCACGGATGCAAGGGTAAATATCGTAACCTACGATTTGTTTGCCAAATATACCACGTTAGAAAGCTTTGCATACGCGGATTTAGAAGAGCTGGAAAGGGATATTCGTCCGACAGGCTTTTTCCACAATAAGGCGAAGAATATTATTGGCTGTGCCAAGCGGCTGGTGGAGGTATATGGCGGCGAGGTGCCGGCTTCCTTAGAGGATTTGTTGACACTTCCCGGCGTAGGACGTAAAACCGCAAATGTGATTCGTGGAAATATCTACAATGAGCCAAGCATTGTTGTGGATACCCATGTAAAACGTATTTCTAATCGACTGGGATTTACAAAAGAGGACGACCCGGAAAAGATAGAGTATGAGTTGATGCGAAAGCTTCCAAAGGAGCACTGGATACTGTATAATATTCAGATAATTTCGTTTGGGCGAAGTATTTGTTTTGCAAGAAGTCCAAAATGCAGCGAGTGCTTCCTATATGATTTGTGTAAAGCAAAGGATAAGCGTGTAAATGATAAATGAGTATGTAGTGGTTGATTTGGAGATGACGGGGTTGTCTGCAAAGACCGACCAGATTATCGAAATTGGTGCGATAAAAATTTGTAATCATCAGGTGGTAGATACGCTGGCTTGTATTGTCAATTCCCATTGCAGTGTACCGGAGCGGATTGTGGAGCTGACCGGAATTACAGATGAGATGGTACGCGCCGGTGTGGAGCGTGAGGAAGCAGTTCCGAGGCTTTTGGATTTTATGGATGGTTATGTGTTAGTAGGACAGAATCTGAGCTTTGATTATGGCTTTTTGAAGCAGTGGGCAGTCAATCACAAGCGTCCGTTGGAGGCACAGGCCTGTGATACGTTAAAAATTGCAAGGGCAATGCTTCCGGTAGACCAGTCGAAAAAATTGTCCTCCTTATGTGAATATTTTGGGATTGAAAGACAACGTGAGCATCGGGCACTAGACGATGCAATGGAAACCTGGCAGGTGTTTGAGGCGTTGGTACGACTGGCACAGGATAGAGAAGATGCAGAAATACTGTTTGCTCCCCATCCACTTACATATCGTGTAAAAAAACAGACGCCGGCAACCGGTCATCAGCTGCAGCGTCTGAAAGAATATCGTGAAAAACATGGAATTACAACTCCAATTGAGTGGGAGAATCTGACAAGAAGTGAGGCCTCCCGAATCATGGATAAATATGTATTCGAATTTGGCAGATAGACGGAATTCTCCGGAATTGGAATTATTGCTTCAATTCCATGGGAATATCGGTTGATAGAAGCTTTTGTACCGAAAGTCTTGTAAGCTCTGGCAGCTTTTCGGAAGCCTCCCATAGGGCTTGAAGCTTATCATTCTCGTTATGAGACTGGTATATGGCAGCAAGCTGTCGATAGATTTTACTGGAATCAGCATTATGTGAAATGGCAAATTCTAATAAATCCCTGGCGGCGTCTTCCTGACCGGCTTCTAATAGCTCGCAGGTATATTCCGGGAGCAAGGCAATCATATTTGTAAAATTGGTATCATACTCGGACAGAATTGCAAGATTTGCCGTTCCATACTGAAGCTTCAAATCGGTGTTGCTGATTCCTGTGAGATTCAGCATTGGTTTTTCTGCAAAAGAAAAAAATGCTTTTTCTGTAGAAGTATCAAGCTGTTGTGGTATTTTTTCAAAAGGTATGGTAATATAATCAAGTTTACTGATATCCTGCTTGCGGACAGCATTGGATTTTCGTTCTTTTTCCCAGAATTCATCCTGAACCATGGCTTGAGCGGAATCGCTTTTTTTAATATGGTAGGTTAGTACAGCAAGAAACACAATAAATATAGTTAAAAATGGAAGCATAAAAAGCTCCTTTCACAAATAATTAACATTAGTATAACAGATTTTAGAAAGGATGGAAATGAAATGAAAAAATTTGATAAGAGAAAAGGAAAACAGCGTTTATTTGCGATTATCGGAATTGTTCTGGTGGTAGCAATGCTTGTAACAACTTTTGTTTCGGCATTATTTGTATAAATAATATGCTTTGAAAAAGTAAATAATTATGTTAGAATACTTACTTGATAATTAAAGAGGTTTTAATATAGAGGATAACTATGAAAAAGAGTGGAATTATTACAATCGTAGTTTGTGTTGTATTAGCTGCTGGTTTTTTCTTTACGACACAGACCTTTTTTAGAGCAGAGAATGAAGAAAGCACTATCATTGAGGAAGGTGTATATATCGGCGGTGTCAGTGTAGGTGGAATGACCATGCAGGAGGCAACAGATGCAGTAAATGCGCATGTAGAAGAGTGGAAGACGCAGACCATTACGCTGGTTGGCCCAAAGGGAAGTATAGAGTTAACCTTGGGAGAGATGGGAATTACCGCAGATGTAGAAACAGCTGTAGAGCATGCAAGTGGTACTGCTAAGTCAGGCAATTTAATTACCCGTTTTATGCTTCTTAAGGATTTGGAAAGCGAAAACGCATTTATTGATTTGACGGTTTCCATTGATAAGCAGGCCACAGGAAATCTGATTTACGACAAATTAGATGAGTTAAATATTACTGCAGTAGACTGTGGTTTGAAAAAAGAGGGCGACCAGTTCATTTTTGTTCCGGGTCAGTCCGGTGAAGAAATTGACATAGTAACATCTGTGAATGCGTTAAGTGAGTTAATGAAAACAGACGGTCAGGATGGCACAATCGAGTACACGGAATTTGCATTGACAAGTGCCTTGGTAGAGCCACGTGGCTCTGAGGAAGAGCTCGCAATGGTAAAGGACCTTCTGGGAAGCTATAGCACAGATTTTAGCAGCTCCAATTCGGGAAGAAAGAAGAATGTAACGACAGGCTGTGAAAAGCTCAATGGAACACTTCTCTATCCGGGAGATGTTTTATCGGTTTATGCAATTACTAGTCCATACACAACCGAGAATGGTTATGGAATGGGTGGTGCGTATTCCAATGGTGAGTTGATTGAATCTATCGGTGGTGGTATCTGTCAGGTATCTACTACATTATATAATGCCGTAATCCGTGCAGAGCTTAAGATTACGCAGAGAAACAGTCATTCCATGACAGTTGCCTATGTAGAGGTTTCTGAGGATGCGGCCATTGCCGGAACCTATAAGGATTTGCGTTTCAGAAACGATTATGATTACCCGATTTATATTGAGGGTTATTGCAATAAGGGGATTCTTACCTTTAACATTTATGGCTGTGAGACGAGAGATGCAAATCGTACCATTCGTTTTGAAAATGAGATTCTGACAACGGATGACCCGGAGACCGAATATACGGTGTCTTCAAGCAAAGCAGTTGGTTATTATAGCGTAACCAGAAGTAAGCATGTGGGTTATACCGCAAAGCTATGGAAGATTATTACCATAGATGGGGTTGATACAGAACGAGTGCAGCTAAATAGAAGTACCTATAAATCTTCTTGTATGAAGGTGACGATTGGTACAGCAGGTGCAACAGACGAACAGATGGCGCTGATTAATGCAGCACTGGCGACAAAGGATGATGATTATATCAAGCAGGTGATAGAGGGAATTAACAATCCAACACCGGAGCCGGAACCAACACCGGAACCAACGCCAGAGCCGGAACCGGAGGTGCCGGATTCAGAGCCTCCATCATCATCGGAAGAAACACCGGGAGATAATTCAGAGGAGAATCCGGACAACAATTCGGAAGAAAATTCTGAGGAAGCTAATAATAGTGAGTCAGTGCCAGAGGAAACACCATCCGGTGAGGAGTCCGGCGCAGTATAATAGGAATCTATCAGGCTATAGCTCTTACTGGGCTATGGCCTTAAGTGCTATAAAGAGGAGACAGATGAAAGCAGGAAAATTAAAAGAGTCTGTGTTAAAACGCTCTATTTTAAAACAACTGCATAAGAGAAATGGGGATGTGGCCGTAGCTTCAGCCGTAGGTGCAGACTATGGTGCAATTAACGTGCAGGCGGAGCTTTCCATGGTGATGGCATCTGACCCTGTTGTTGTGTCCGGTGCAACAGCCCCGGGTACTGCAATTGTATCTGCCTGCAATAATGTGGCATGCTCCGGTGCGGTACCAACAGGAGTATCTGTGACCATATTACTTCCAACCGCAACCAATGAGGAAGAGCTTCGCGGTATCATGAAGGATTTGGATGATGCCTGTGCAGCTTGCAGGGTGGATATTGTAAGCGGTCATACAGAGGTTACAAGAGCAGTAAGTGAGCCGGTGATTGTTGCAACAGTAGTTGGTGCAGCTTCACAAAAGGAAATGTTACATAATCAAAATATCCGGCCGGGAATGGATATTGTAGCAACGAAATGGGTAGGAATGGAAGGCGCGTTCGCGTTAGTGAAGGAGAATGAAGAGGCACTTCGTACGAGATATGCACAGCCATTCATTGATAAAGCAAAGATTTCCAGACAGATGATGTCTATTTTACCGGAGGCCGCAGTCGCCGTAAGGTCTGGCGCGTGTGCGATGCATGATGTGTCAGAGGGCGGTATTTTTGGTGCTTTGTGGGAAATGGCAGAGTGTGCAGGCGTCGGACTTGAAATAGATTTGAAGAAAATCCCGATTCGACAGGAAACAATTGAGATTTGTGAATTTTTTGATATAAATCCTTATAAGATAGTCTCAAGTGGCTGTTTGCTGATTGCCTCGAGCGATGGAAATGCGCTGGTGATGGAACTGGAAAAAGCAGGGATTCCAGCGGTTGTGATAGGTAAGGCAACAGATAGTAACGACAGAGTCTTGATTCATGAGGATGAAAGACGTTTTTTGGAAAGGAATTAATAGTATGAGAGAAAAAATTTTAAATTTGATTGAAAAGAATTCCAGAATAGATGCAGAGGAGCTTGCATTACGTGTGAATTCAGATGTACAGACGGTATTACAGGAATTAGAAGCTATGGAGCACGAAAGAGTGATTTGCGGTTACCATACATTGATTGACTGGGATAAAATTGGGGTAGAGAAGGCAACAGCACTGATTGAGGTACGTGTAACACCACAGCGTGGAATGGGCTTTGATAAGGTGGCAGAACGTATTTACAATTACCCGGAGGTAAACTCTATTTATTTGATTTCCGGCGGCTTTGATTTTATGGTTATCATCGAAGGAAAAACACTTCGTGAGGTGGCACAGTTTGTATCCGAAAAGCTGGCTCCAATGGATACCGTACTTAGCACTAAAACGAACTTTATTTTGAAAAAATACAAGGACCATGGAACAATTATGGCAAAACCGGCAAAGGATGAAAGGGAGTTGATGAATTAATGAGAAATCCATTATCAAAAACAATAGTAGAAATTAAACCTTCCGGTATTCGTAAGTTTTTTGATATTGCTGCAGAAATGGATGATGTAATCTCTCTTGGTGTTGGCGAACCGGATTTTGATACACCATGGCATATCCGTGATGAGGGTATTTACTCTTTGGAAAAGGGTAGAACTGCTTATACAGCTAATGCAGGTGTA
>CAYMYV010000003.1:0-22335 GCA_964394775.1 uncultured Lachnobacterium sp.
CATACTTTGATAACTGCTCGCTCTCCTGCGGTGTAAGGTTCATCTGCTGAGTACGAAGTACACTCTGCTTAATTGCAGAATTACTCGTTGGAAGACTCTTTACTCTCTGGGAAATCGTACGATACAGATTTTCCGCCTTCTTCTCAATAATTAGGTTGTACTCATTATTTACTTCAAAGGACACTAAATCCTCTACGTATCCACATAAACCAGAGCAAGGTAATCCCCCAAGAATCTCCCATGCATTCGCAAGCGTCAATTCTCCCTCGCGTTCGCCGTAGGTAGTAGACATAACGATTGGCTGCATATAGGTAGTACTGATTTTCTCTTTATCTCCATACAGCCAGCATGCATCTAAAAACTGCTGCATATATCCGCCAATTCCCAACCATTCTACTGTAGTTGCAAGAATAATTCCATCCGCATCCTTAAAGGTCTGTGGCAGAGTGGCAATCTCGTTTTTATGCTCATAAATGTTATAACGCTCTACTTTTACACGTAGCTCCTTTAACACATCCTCCATCTTATTTAAAACATATAATGTAGGATCGTCCAAAAGACCTCGCCCACCATAATATACATTAATCTTCATCTTCTACCTCACAAGTAATGTTTTCATCATATGTATAAGTATATAAATTTTGCTCTGCAAAATCAATCTTTTTAACATTTCTTCGGTAGAAAATAATTGAAATGACAAATCCCATGACAAGTCCGCCGATGTGTCCCCAATTATCTACATTTCCCGCTGAAATTCCATAATATAGGCATA
Organism: uncultured Lachnobacterium sp.; assembly: GCA_964394775.1. Classification (GTDB taxonomy): domain Bacteria; phylum Bacillota; class Clostridia; order Lachnospirales; family Lachnospiraceae; genus Roseburia. The sequence continues at coordinate 773 of CAYMYV010000003.1, forward strand.
ACACAATCATAATTCCCAGACCTTTTCCCGTAAGCGTCTCGTACTTTCCCTTATGAACAATCACAATCCAGACCAATGCACCGATAATTCCAAATATCGCACCGGAAGCACCTGCTGCCACTTTGTAATCCCCGTTATATACCATCTGACCATAGGATAACAGGCTTCCTCCGATTCCTCCTATCAGATACAATAGAAGAAACTTTATTTTCCCCATTGCGCGTTCTAATATCTGTCCCGCGCTTCCCAAAAGTACCATGTTATTTAACAAATGAGACATCCCAAAATGCATAAAGGTGGCCGTAAGAAGCCGCCAATACTCGCCATTTTCCAATAAATATGGCGGATAAATGGCACCGTGCTCCATCATAAATATTGCGCTTTCTGTATCTCCCATAACCTCCATAATAAGAAAAACTATCACATTCACTGCAATTAGTATAAAAGTAACCTGCATATATTCACCCTTCATAGCTTTTTTCTCTTATTATAAGTTCAATGTTTTCCTCATGCAACGGCTTCTTTCTCAAAAGATTATTAATAGAAATGATATGTAACATCGGCAAAGCGCAGAGTGTCCCCTGTTGTAAGTCTGTAGCGCTGCTTATAGTTTAAAGGAATATCGTTCACATAAGTTCCATTGGTGGAATTTAAATCTTCTATATAGTATCCACCTTCCTGATATTCGACTCTGGCATGAAACTGACTAATTGTGTCACGATTTATACAAAACTGTATCTTTGGATTCTTCCCAATAATCCCCGGTTCCTTTTCAAGCTGAAAATCCGGAAATTCCCCTTTTCTTTCACATACCAGTACTCCTCTGGCACTTGCAGATGCATTCATAATACAAACGGTTGGATGGACCTGTGTTACTTCAGCTACTTCTTCCTCTTCATCCGGATACACAATCTCCGGTGCACACTCTTTTTTTGCTGCCATAATATCTTTTTTCCATTCCAATGGTGTTTTCTCTAATACTTTTCCTATTTTATCGTACAAAAAAGCAAGCTTTTTATCCAAAAACTGTGCAAGCTTCTCTTCATATTTCAGTTCCTTCTTCTCCTTACTCTCCTTTTTTTCGAGCTTCTCCTTCGGACGAGTGCCCTTCTCTGCCATATTTATATCCTGTTCATTAATTACTACCTTCTCCATTCTCTTATCCAGAATGTGCTTTTTCAAATCTGTTATGGATACTCCCTCCGATAGAGTCAACTCATATATTTTGTACGCCTCACGAACCACCTCTCCATCTCTGTGATTCAGCTTGGTCAACAGAAACTCCATCAGCTGCTGTAGCTCCATAAATAAATCACCCTTATTATAAGGATACATAACAAATGAAATTTCATCTCCACTATGGTTTAGAAAGATGAGCTCGGGATCTAGAACAAGACAGCTTACATCTATCAAATTCCACTCTAGGCTTTCCGCCTGTTCACAAAATCGCAGGATTAGGTTCTCAAAAAACACCTCTTCTACTGCATTTTCCCTGCAATAAGCATCTAACGCCTGCTTTCCGGAGATATTGTACCAATATTGTCCTGCACCATTTACATAACATTTTTCCACCGGAATTAGTCCTGAAATCTGCTTCTTTAGCATCAGCATTTCATCAAAATTATCCTCCGGCATTGCAGGAATTTTCATGTAACTCTTATTCACATTCCTCTCATATAAGATTTCCCGGTTAATCATCTAATAGTTCCTCCCCTATTTCTCCAATAATCTGGTAGTTATAAAACTCCTGAACAATATCTAACTGGACCAAATCAGAATAGCTTTCCCGTTTTACACTTTCCTGAAAAAAAGTAATTCCAATTTGCACTGTTCCCATAACCATAAAAACCATTATTGGAACCCATATGGCCGCCTCCACGGTAAAACTTCCCCTTTGCCATCTGAAACTCATACCAAAATCCCTTTCTCCATTAATATGTATCCTATCCATGCCACAAATAAAAATGGCACAAACGGCAGCTCATCCTTCCCTCGAATTTTTCGAAAGACCAAACCCGCAAGCGCGACTACGCCGCCTAGAATTATCGCCATCATACCGACACTCAAAATCACCTCAAAAGACACGTGAAACCCCATTGCACATAGTAGAAAACCATCACCATATCCAATCGCTTGCCGCGTAATTCTCCCTATTCCTATACATACAAGCCCCGGCACGACTGCATACAATACATCTATCCATTCCCTCTGGTCTAAAACAGATAAGCCCATCCCTATGATGCCCGACAAAAGTGTAACTAAAAGGGGAATTTTCTTATATCGCAAATCCCAATAGCTTTGTACGACAAGCGTAAGCGCAACTGCCAGCAGCTTTATATCATATATTGTCATTTCCTACCCGTCTCCTTTTCTAAATCTTCCTATTAGATGCTAATAACAATAGCTGCATGGCCGACGCTCGCCTACCTCGGACAATAGCACCTTCTCCACCGTCCTTTTGATATAAGAGCAATTAAGACTTCCATGATATAAGGTTCCATAGTCTGTATAATATACTGTACTTAAGCCCGTATTTTCTTCCGCGCAACGAGAACACGAGTAGTATTTTTGACCATTTAGACCTCGTAAATCGTCGATTTCTCCCACTTTTGCCTTTTTTACCGAAATTCGAATTGCCTGACAAGAGTTAGTTTTATGATACACTTCACCTGTTTGCGTAACATACACATACTCTCCGCTATTCTCTTCCTCCTCCGATGAGCCACCACCCCATTTTCGAAAGGAACTGCGATTCCACAACCATACGCTATCTATTCCAAACAAGGATACGGGAAGCTTAACCTGATAATGTGCTCGCAAAACGATATTTTCATCCCCAAAATCAGAGCCTAGCAATATGACTCCCAGGCTTCCCTGCTCTACATACTGTTCTACTACAGGCTCATCCTTTAACGCATAGAGTAAAAAAGCCTTTGCTGATGCATATAATATGATTTCTTCTTTTACAACACTGCTCTCTACCGCAGTTTTTCTTCCTGCATACAACAGTGCTTCCTCCACTACCGCCTGAACCTGTATGATACGGAAAAAAAACAGGATTGTCACAAACAGACTTGCCATAAGGGGCATTACAACTGCCGCTTCTACGGTTAGTGATGCCTTTTGGCAGGTACAAAAGGATGTCTCTTTGATTTGGCTTTTATATTTTTTCATATACGCTTGGGGAGAATGAGTAAACTCTTTTACTTGGGATAATATCCAAAGAGACATCCCTTTATACCTGCCTTTCCTCTAGTTGTATCCGTATTCTGAAGTGGCTTCAAGCTTATAATTCCAACCACTTTTTCCATTTATGCTTTTCAAGGATGCAAATACTGGCGCACAGGTATAAGTATTTGTTACCCGCATCCTCACTATCATCTGATCCATTTGCAGACTATCATCCGTTTTTTGCAGGGTGATTTCCTGCATATCCATCGCTCGATACGCTAAGCTTCTATCACTTTGAAACAGCAACAATATCCCCAGATATGTTTTATAGCTGATTCCTAAATCGCTTTCCTTGGCCACGAGATATTCCTCAGAGAGACTTCCTATATTCTCCAATGCAAGAGTCCACAAATCCTGACTCTTCACCAAAGGAATCTTCTTTCCCTGAAGCAAGGCTCTTACATCTAATACACTTTCAGCAAACGCCCATGCCAATAGCAGTCCAATCTTTACCACTTGAATAATCGCTGGATTTGCAGATGCTCCGCCTAATACGGTCGCAAGCAGCTCTGCCTGCAGCATCTTATCCCCATCCGAAAGCAGATACACAAAATTTGCCGCCTCCCGGATCATAAGTAATTCATTCACGACAGTTCTTAGATTTTCAATGTCATTGTCCGTTCCTGCGATGAGATATTCTAATTCATAGCTTAAGCCTCTGTCCTTCGCCGGATTTGAATAATCGGCAAAATATGTAAGCAAATATTGCTGCAATAATACCCGGTCCAGCCAGTCCGTCTCCTCTGTAACACTGTTTTTCCCCTTTTCCAGCTCTCTTTGGGATACGGAATTTGACAAATCAAACTCTGAATCAGATAGCTCTGTAGTATCCGGTATTACCAGCTCTAGAAGCTGTGTCTGCTGCATATGTCGAACCTCTTCCAGCACATTTGATGAATTCTCCGTCACATTTTCCCCGGATGTACCAACGCTACGCACCCTTTCACCACTGTCTGCAGCTGCAGTCACCTGATTTATCAATTTCCCTTCTTTTTCTGAAATTTCTGAATTTTCTAAAGCCTCCAGGCTTTCTAAGGCGTCCTCTATTTCTGTCCCCGTTATATCACCGGAGTTCACCAAATTCCTGATGGACTCGAATTGGTTATATAAAGCTTTGGCTGTTTCATATAGAATATTGTTCTGCATATAGGAAGAAACCGTCTGAATGTATGCACTTCCATCTCCGTCCGTCAAAAGTGTATAACCCTCTACCTCTGTAGACTGCAGCTTCAACAACAAAAAATTCACACCGTATTCGTATTCCGTGTATCCACTGCCCGCGCTATCCTCGATAATCTGCTCTGCCTGCACAAGATTGTTGCCTAGCAAACGATATGTCTCCCACAGTACCTGATTATAATTTGCAAAAGCAGACTCTACCGACATATCTGTACGAAGCCTTGCTATTCTCCGCAGCTCATTTGCTCGGGCGCCTTCCAATAACGTCAGCAAAAAGCCTACTACCAATCCAATTACAATAATTGCAAATACTGTAATACTACCCTGTTGCCTGTTCCGCTCTCTCACACTCTGCCTGCCTCATCAAACATGGTATTAAACAAATCATTTACCAAACCTGTTATCTGATCCTTAAATATTAGAACCAGACCAACAAGAACCACAATAATTAAAATAAGTTCAACAACACCTGCACCTGTTTCATCCTTTATAAATTCCTTCAATCTCAACATACTTTCATCCTTTCTAAATAGAAAAATTAACAATTGCGGGCAGCATAGCAATTGCCATAACCACAAACATCATAAGCATTAATGGCAGAAGCATTCGTGTAGATGCCTCTTCCCCCAGCTTCTTCGCATAATGGATTCTCTGCTCATAGGCTCTGTGGCTCTCCTGGTCTAAAAAAACATACATTTCAGTCGAGCCTTTTTCCATATTTCGAAGCAATGAGCGAATGAGTCGCTGATAGCTCATTAGCCCTATCTCATCTGCGAACATCTGATAAGCACTGCTCTCACTCTCTCCTTCTACCAAACGTCGATTCATCTGCACGATTTTTTCAAATACCGGCTTTTCTGACACTTGGTTTTTTTGCCTTTTATCAGAGTAGCGAGTGGCAATTCTATTCCAAGCCTGTCGAATCGTCATTCCTGCACCCAGCAAAAGAGCCAATTGCTCTACCACATCGGGATAATCCATCTCTATACTTTCGTCTAGCTTCTTCTTTTCCTCTTCCTGTTTCTTTTTCTGAAGATACCACAGCGCAAACAGTGCTATCGCCTCTAGGAATAGAATCTTTACGAATAAGCTGTCCTGCTTTTTTGTCCAGCTTAAAGCAACACCCTCTAGTTCCTCCGGCAGTCTCAGCTCCTGTTCTCCCTCTTTTTGCAGCTCCGATGCAATCCAAGCCTCCAATGCATTAAAAACACGTTCCTCAACACTCAACTCCCGGGGCTCTAGTTCAAAAGAAAATTGATACATCTTCTGATACTCTCCACAGCTGAGCGTAACACCCGCACTTACCACCAATCCCTCTTCCGGTATTTTCTCCTGCACCACGGTTCCATCTGCATTTATCACATTCCAGGGTTCAAATGACCATTCTGCCGCTACAAGCCCTGCCTGGTATGCTTCCTTAAGGGGAATCACAGAACCCATTTCTTGAAATTCCTCATCTATCTCACATATTGCGCGAGTGAAATAGCCTTCCGCTTGTTCCTCTGTAACCCTCATGGCTTTTACTTCCAGCAGATACTCATACACTTCCTCATAACCCTCCAGCTCCAACATCAGTGCTATCTCTTCATCCGCTTCTCCTATTGGGTTGCGAAGAATGACACCATCTTCTCCTATGTTTTCCTGTGTCAGATCCAAGACGATGGCAATTACCAGAATTATGAAAAATATAATCCCTATCTTTTTCTTATCCTTACTCTCCATACCTACACCTGTATTCTCATGATTTTCTCTGATAACAAAACTGCCATTCCATAAGCAATTAAGCATATCGTCATACAGATTACGCCCAAAGGATTGTGATACAGCACCTGCATGTAATCCCAAGAGGTCATTTGTAGAAACACAAGCATTCCCAATGGAACCAGATTCATCACCTTCTGCTCCATTCTTTTTGCTGCCAGCATAACCTCTATTTCTTTTTGGGTTTCGTACCGCTCACACATGCGATGTACGGTATTATCAATAATCTTTTTCCAATTTCCTCCACAGCGTTTTCCGTAATCTAATATCTCAGCAAAGCGAAGAATTTCCTCTACACCACTTCTTGTGGCAAAATCAAAAAACAACCGCTCAATAGGCATGTTATAGGCTACAGTTTGATTCATTTCCTTAATTTCCCGAAAAAACAGTGACTCTTCTCCATACAGCATCCCAACCTCTCTTTGCACTTCTCTCCATGCATTTTCCATAGATAAGCCTGCCTGCAAGGAAGTATTCAGTATCTGCATTCCGCTCATAAACTGTTCCTGCAAGCCTTCTGTGCGTTCTCTTTGCTTTTTTTCACGAAGATATCGCTTGTATAAAACATAGCCACATGGCCACAATACCATTCCCCACGCTGAACGATAAAACAAAAATGCTACTACTATGCACACTCCACAGGAAATAAGCACAGCTTTCCCTTTTTCCCATAGAGATAATCGATATTCCATATAATCCATCTCTAGTTCTCCAACCCTGCAAGCCTTAGCTTGTGGCGGTTTAATAATTCTCCCTTTTTCACCAATTCATTCTCATACTGATATAGCACATGAAGCTTGATTTCTCCGCCCACAAGTCCCACGATTTCTGCAATTTCAACCACACGGCGTTTCTTATCTGCACCACGCTCTAAATGCACCATCACGTCAATTCCGGATACAATCTGCTGCCGTACCGCAGGAAGTGGCAGCTCCATTCCCATAAGCACCATGGTTTCTAATCGATTTAACATATCCTTAGTAGCGTTGGCATGCCCTGTGGATAGACTTCCATCATGCCCTGTATTCATGGCCTGCAGCATATCCAGGGCTTCCTCCCCTCGGCACTCACCAACGATAATTCTATCCGGTCTCATACGAAGAGCGGTATGTATCAAATCTCTTGCTTTTATTGGCTTTACTCCGTCCATATTGGCATTTCTTGTCTCCAGGCGCACCAGGTTCGCTACATTCTGCAATCGAAGCTCTGCAGAATCTTCGATGGTTATAATTCTCTCTTCTTTGGGAATAAACGAGGATAAAGCATTTAAGAATGTCGTTTTTCCAGAGCTCGTCCCTCCGGAAATAAACAGATTATATCTGCTTTCCACCAACAATTTTAAGAACTCCGCAGCTTCCCTGGTAATGGTTCCCTTCTCTATCAGAGCTTCCATACTAAGGGGATGCTTAGAAAATTTACGAATAGAAATCGCTGAGCCATCAATTGCAATCGGTGCTAATACCACATTTACACGCGACCCATCCTCCAGATGCGTATCCACAATCGGCATCGATAAATTTACTACACGATTATGTCTGCCCACAATCTGCTGTATCACATCCTGCAATTTTTCTTCCGAAGCAAAGCAGTAAGGGTACTCATTAAACTCACCATTTTTCTCATAAAAAATGTGCTTAGGTCCATTTACCAGTATCTCCGTGATCTCCTCATCTTCTATCAGCTCCTGTAGAATGTCCAGCTTCCGCAAAGCATTAAACACTCTCTGCTCTACTGCAATTCTCTCTGAAATTGTCAGATTTATGGCTTCTTCCGCTGCCGATAGCTCTCTCGCTATCAGCTCTTTAATCTCTAGCTCCTCTGCCGCCCTGGAAAAATCCAATCTTTCCAGTACTCTTTTTCGTAGTAGTTCACACAACTCATCCACTACTGTTTGCCTCCCAGACTATTTTTCGTAAATAATCTCCTGCACTGTTCCACTTCCACTTTTCAACGAGACTCTCCCATTCTCCATCTGTACTGAGAATTGAAGGAACCTCAATCCTATGAACTCTATTGAAAACATCATCCTTCCCCCTTCTTTCCAATTCATCAACATAACTTTTCTCTCTCCAGCTTCCGGAATTTCCCTTGGGATACAGGAGATATACGTTATCACATATCCCCATGAATTCCCCAATATCCAAAATACCGTCACCCATATTAAGGATTACTGTTTCATACTCTAGCTCCTGAAGCAAAAACGAAATAATGCGTTTTACAAGCTCTGCGCTTATCTCTTCCAGACCTTTGGCGCTTTTTACAGGAAATATATAATCCCAGGAGGGATGACGGCCGATTGCCGATAGAAATCTGCTCTTATGAAACGTCTGCGTCATAGACATTGCCAGCACATCCTCCATCCCCAGATTCTGTGCATCCGTGTTTTCTATTTTCCATCCGCTGTTTGCCTGAAAATCCAGCAATATCACCCTGCTTTGTTCCCCACAAAGACTAGAAATCATTGCTGAAAACGGTATCTGCATATGTGGAAGTGTAAAAGAGTACACTCCCATCACATGGTTCCCCGTTTCTCCACGCTCCTTGCAGTCGTGTTCCCCCAGCAGAATCTCTAACGCTTCTACCAGCTTATATACCTCCTGATATTTGTTCTCCTCCTGTAAGATTAGCGCCGTCTTTTTCTGCTCCTCGGATAAGCCTGCACACTCTGCCACGGCTTCCCCGAGAACATATCCATGATACGGTTTTCTTTCCAGCGCTTCCAATTCCGAGATTTCTTCAAAAATGTGCAGCTCATACCGGTCCTTATAATGATTCATCAAACACTTTACCAAGCGCGTCTGATAAATCTCCTCGCCAATACAAATCGCTAATTTCACCTTCCCCATATACACTCCTTTCCTACATCTGCATTGCATGAGACATCGCTAACCCGATAAGTATCGCTATGGAAAAATGCATTTTGTGTGTCCGGAATCCCCTTTCCCGTATTGCAAAAACAAGTATTTTCCCCAGTGAAAATACTGCTGCAACCACAAACGCATAAACCATGCACCCTATCAAAACTTTAAAATTAACTAGTCCGCCAATAAGGGAAAATAGTTTGATGTCCCCGGCGCCCAAGGCACCTATCAGGAACAAAAGATATAACACGACTACCGGAAAAGATATTTGAACTATGCCTGTGACTACGCCAATGATTCCTTCACAAGCAAATCTTCGGATTAAGGCGATCCCAAAACCTATAAGTATCAGCCGGTTACTGATTCTCATACACCTTAAATCCATGCCTACGGCTATCAAAACAAGCACATAAGCGATTAACATTTTCATCACCTCTTTTGTTGTAACCCGAATTCTACCAATGGTTTTTCCTCTTGTCTATACCTTTTTCATTTTTTCTATCGATTTGTGAAGATTGTATATTTTTCCTCTCTTTTTAAATCGGCAGGTCCTCGCAAAGCCTTATTTTATGCGGATTTGCGCTTGTCAAAAGACCCCTTCAAAAAAATGCATATAGAAGAAATGTGATTTTTTGTATAAGTTTTCCTTTTTAAGCTTATACTTGTAAAAAAAGAATGAGGTGATTTTGTGAAGCTATTTCGTTTTCAAAAACAAGAGGAAAACCCTGCGTATGTAATTTTAAAGGACGATATCCAAAAGACCACTTTAGAATTGCAAAACGCATACACAAATATGCAGAATGTCTTAGAACCTGACTTGATTGATTATTACATTTATCAGACTCAGGCTGCTCAGACCCGCTATCAGTACTTACTCAATTGCGCAAAAAAATTAGAGGACTCTTAAGCTAAGAATCCTCTGTTATAATCTCCCGTAAGATTTTCATTTAAACTTGCTTTTCCATAAGTCATGCCTGCATACACTGTTTGTGTATTCCGCATTAACGGTCCTGAAGTGTCACTTTTTGCTGCTTCGCAAAATGAAGAATACAGACGCTTCAGGATTTTTTCTGCCTCTTCAATTCCATCTAAACGGTTCTGATATATTCCCTTTGCCAGTAAGTTTTTGCAGGTTACATACAAGGGATGCAGCTCCTTTGATATGTCGTAGGAAAAATCCAAAGCATTTATCAAAGCGTCTATGGATCTTTGCCCATTTTTTACAGCAGTCTTATATAACTCGTAATCATTTGCCTGATGTGCTTCCTTCGCTTCATCCAAATATGCAAACACAATGTCGTACATAATTACAATCATTTCGCCTTTATTGCAATGACTAAGCCGCCGCTGAAAGTCTTGCTTCAAACTATCCTTCATGTTTCACCTCAAAAATCGCGCTTCATACAAATTCCCCAGAATCCGTTGGATTCCAGGGAATATCAAGCATTTCTTGTTATTGTAACAGAGATAAAATCTGCTGTGGCAATTCATTTGCCTGTGCAAGTACAGAAACTGCTGCCTGGTTAAGAACATTCTGCTGTGTATATTCTGTCATTTCTTCTGCCATATCGGTATCCATAATTCCTGAATATGCCGCTGTCATGTTTTCACTGGTTTCTGCAATGCTTGCAGATGCGTATTCAAGGCGGTTCTGGAATGCACCGATTCTGGAACGTGTTGCAGATAATTTTGCAATTGCATCATCTAATATTTCCATTGCTCTTTCTGCGCCATTTACCACTGAAACGTCTACGGTATCAATATAAAGGCTGTTCGTAGAGATTTCTGAAATTCTAACATCCATGGTCTGATGCTCGTTTGCACCAATCTGGATGGTAAGAGAACCGATATCTGTAACCTCAATATCATAATTACCCTTAACGGTATCTGCTGTTGCCGGTTTATGATATTCACTAATCATAAAATCGATTTGGAAGCCTCTGTTGTCAGTAATGGTAACTCTGTTTCCGTCTGAATTAATGGTCGCTGAGCTTGTAAATCCGGATGCTTTTGTATCTGTTGGTAAGGATACTACTGCGTCTTTTCCTGTTGTATCTACAGCATATTCTCCGTTTGTACCATTTTTAATACCCATCGCATCTGCCAAATCATTGGAAATTGCCAAACGGTAGGTATCTGCAACCTGGAAGGATTCTGACTGAATCAACAAGGTTTTTTCTGTCTCGTCAAACTGTGCATCAAGACCGGCCTCTTCCGCTGCCAGACTTAAGGCGGTAAAATATTCCTCCTCTGTCATTGTTGCGCTAACCTTAACAACGATACCTGCAATATCAATAGTTCCTTCTGTTGCAGGATTTGGATAGGATAAATTCACACCGGACTGATTTAATACATATTCGCAATCTGCATTACTTAGCACACCAATGCTCTGTGCTAATGCACTTGTTGTCGAAAACTCAATTTCTTCGTCATATCCATAGTAATCAGATTTAATGCTTAATGTATTTGTTTCTTCATCTACTTCTACATAACAGCCTGCTTCCTCTGCTGCACTACGGATTTCATGCAAATATTCTTCTTTTGACATTCCTGCAGAAATGTCTACCGTTACGGTATTGATGGTAAGCTTTCCATCTACGGAAGGTTCCTCATAATCCAGGGTTACGGTTGCCTGTGTTGCAAGCTCCTCCACGTTAATAGAGTAAGTCTTTGTATCTACGGTATCCGTTACATAGAAACGGCTTGCATTTTCTGCATATACACGTACATCTGATGAACCATCTAACAGCTTCTTTGTATTGAACTCTGTATCTGCGGAAATACGGTCAACCTCTTCCTGTAACTGGTTAATCTCGTCCTGAATACTCTGTCTGTCCTCGTACTCATAGGTTCCGTTTGCAGCCTGTACAGATAATTCTCTCATTCTCTGGATTACGCTGGCAACCTCGTTTAACGCGCCATCTGCAATCTGAAGTACAGAAATACCATCTGTAGCATTTGCTTCTGCCTGATCCAATGCATCAATTTGTGCTTTCATCTTGTTGGAAATTGCGAGACCTGCCGGATTATCACTTGCATGATTGATTTTTAAACCACTAGATAAGCGCTCCATAGATGCTGACAATTTATTTTCTGTGCGTAATAACTGATTATTAGTAATAACAGCTGACATATTGCGATTAATATGCATATTCTGTTCCCCTCATTATTTCCGCATCCTTGCGCTCAATATTTTGGACTACCATGTCTTACATGCCTTATATATCGACCTGTTTTTTTAGATTCTTAACCTCAAAAACTCTTTATCACCAGAAAAATCGTATATATTTGCTTTTCTTTGGAAAACGTATTATAATAGCGAGAGTAAAAAGAACTAAAAGGAGGGTTATCCCATGGCAAAAGTGACTAAGGATACCATGATTGGCGAATTACTTCAGATTAATGCTGATGTTGCTCCATTACTTTTAAGCATCGGAATGCATTGTCTTGGATGTCCATCCTCTCAGATGGAAACTATCGAGGAAGCAGCTATGGTTCATGGCATCAATCCAGAGGATTTGGTAGAAGATATTAATAATTTTTTAGAGCATAACTAATCTATCCAGAACAATAAAAAAGAACAAAACACCCTGTAAGCTCACTTACAACTGTGTTTTGTTCTTTTTTTACCTTCGAGCAACCTGCTCTACTCAAGCGAGCCCAAAACCTCAAGGGCATTTCCCTTAAGAATTAATTTTCCATGCTCTAAAAAGAACGCCTCTGTGGCAGAAGAATATTTCTTCTGTGCAGCATACTCTGCAATCACATTACATACCTTGTTGAATTCCTCAGGAGAATGCTTTCCTTTACGCACAAAGAGATAAAAACGATTCTTGTGCTCATCCTTGTACAAATCATTTTCTCCCGTGTAATATCCACCAAGAACCTTTGACAATCGTTCTATCTGCTCCAAGCTTCCAAATTCAAACAGTTTTGTGAGATTTACCGGCAGCTCCTGTACCACTGGCTCTCTCTTCCTGGTTTTCGGAAGCTCTAACGGAATGCTTTCCGTCTGCTTTTCTTTTTCCTTGACCTGTTCCTCTAGGTCCTCTTTCATCCTCTGGAAAAGTCCCAGAATATCATCCGCTCCCTGCGTATCCTTAAAAAGCGCTGTCTCGGAATATGCTTCGTCCTCATCCTCTCCGCCCTCGGAAAATCTGGAGAATCTGGTATCTAATTCCTCAGGATACTCGACCTTAGTAATCTGTAATATAATATTCTCTCCGGAAAGAGGAATTGCCTCTATCATGAGCGGTATGTCTTCTGCTTCAAAACCAAATTCATAATTTGCCTGTTCAATCATGTCTCGGAAAAGGCTTTTGGCTTTCTCAGAACCATAGGCAAGCTCGCTTATTTTGATCTGTCTGTCTGCCAAATCTTCCTTGGTCAAAACACAACGGATCTGATTTTCGTTTACTTTTTCAATTTTCAAATTATCACATCCTTACATAGAAAATCTTGTGAAAACGTACACTTATTATAAACAACTGCCACTTCTTTTGTAAAGACTAACTGTGATTAAAAATTTCTAAAAAAGTTCTTGCATATTAAAAAATTTTGTGTTATATGTGTAATCACGAGATGGGTTGTTGATTCCAAAAGGAGGAAACAACATTAAAAAACATATCTTGTTTGGAAAATATGAGATTCTATCCCGCCTTGGTGCAGGAAGCTTTGGTACGGTATATCTTTCCAAACATCTTACATTAGAGTGTTATCGGGCAATCAAGCTCATCCCCAAAACAGCTGATTCGTCGAATACTCTACTATCAGAGGCACAGCTTCTAAAATCCCTACATCATCCCGGAATCCCCATAATATATGACATCGAAGAAGACGCTCACTGTTATTATATTATTGAGGAATATGTGGAAGGTGAACCATTAGAAGAATTTTTGCTTCATCAATCCAGAATTTCCCCAGAATACTTTTTTGAGATTAGTTTGCAGTTATGCGATATTTTTGAGTATTTGCATACTCTGATTCCTTCACCGGTCCTTTATCTTGATTTAAAACCGGAGCATATTATAGTATGTGGAACACAGATTAAATTAATCGATTTTAACGTTGCAACTTTTCTTTCCAGTTTGGGAAATTTCTTCAATCTATTCGGGAATGAGGAATATAGTGCACCAGAGCTTTTTTCTGGCGCAAAACCGAATCCTCTTTGTGATATCTATAGTATTGGAAAAATTATGCAATTTATTTCCAAATACATGGATACTCCACTCCCCCCGAACATTCCCCAGATTTATTTAAAGGCTGCACATGCCGAACCAGCTTGTCGTTTTGAAACGGTGGACGAGCTTATTTGCGCACTTGTTAAGCAACAAACATTATTTCAACAACCACATCTTCGTAAAACCATCGCAATTGTGGGAAGTCATCCCGGCTGTGGGTGTACACACATTGCATTTGCCATTGTTTCTGCTCTAAATTACATGGGATATTCAGCAATCTACTATGAGAAAAATAACACGAACAATCTACGCCAGATGCTGAATTTATCCCCGAAAGCTACAGAACACAACGGCTTGGTTTCCTGCGGATTTTTTAAAGGCTATCCGAATTATGGACCAGGCATATCCTTGCCATCCGCCACTGAAGGTATTTCCGTCTACGACTACGGAAGTGAGCTGCCAACAGAATACATTAGCACTGACCTTCTTTTGTATATTTGCAGCAATAGCAGCTGGCACTGGCAGAATGCCGTCGACAAGGGCGATTCCCTACTTCAAACGTACGGAGGCCTCAAAATTATCTGTAACATGGGACAAACGCATACGATGCGTTTCCTTGCAAAAAGACTTCACTCCCCGATAAGTCATTACCCTTATCAGGAACAGCCTTTTTGGGTGGATGCCACTCTTATCCGTTTTGTCCGTTCAATTTTACCCTTGAAAAGGAGGAACCGTCTATTTTTCCGTTTAAAAAACTTGTTTACAAGAAACAGATGATAGCCCTTGGCAGCATAGAACATGGTATAGGTGTTACGCATATTAGTCTGGCACTGTCTAATTTTTTATGCAACAAATTGGGGAAAAAGACCGCTTATATTGAATTGAATGCAACCAATCAAATTTGCTCTCTTGCTCCGGGTACAGGAAATACGTCCTTTACTTACATTGGTATCCACGTATTTCCCTGCACAACGTTTACCTCCTTACCGGAGATTTTACGTATGGAGTTTGATTATTTCATTCTTGATATGGGTGTCTTAAACACCTATACGGCGAAAGAATTTTTTAAATTCGAGAAACAGTTTCTTGTTTGCAGCCTTAGCAAGTGGAAGCAAAAGCAGACCCTCGCGAAATTGGAACAATTACTCAAAGAAAATTATATACAGTCAGGATGCCTGGTTGTTTTATCAACAAGTAATATAAAAGAATCCCATATACCAATTTCCAATCGTTTGCATTTAAAGATTGGTTCTATCCCTTTTATTTCAAATCCGTTTCAGTTACATCCGGAGTTTTTTACTTTTCTTCAAAAACTCATCGGATAACAATGTATCACATTATAATTTAATAAAATTATGTGGGGATTATTGGAAGGAGTCCCAATGCTAATTATGTTCTCTTTCCAGTCATCGCTACAGCCTTTATGGCAAAACATGCAAAGATTTGAAAAAAGATAACACACTAAAAAGACTGTAGGAGGGCCGTTACGCCAAACGGCCTTCTTATAATTTCCTTAAATATCGACAATATATTTGAAAGTACCTACACACAATGATATAATTATTCTGTATAAATAGATAAAAAAAGGAAGGTTCCCAGTATATGAAGAAAAACGCTTTACCTGTTCTTATTATTGTAGGGCTTATCACTATCGTCCTTGCATTCATTGGTGTGTCCGCTATGATTGAGAAATATACTCCATCGGATGAACGTCAAGATCTAACAGAATATTATAATATCACGGAGGAAACCCAGGTTGCCATCGTTCTTGACAATACGGTGTTGGATAAATATGCCACATTAGTAAATGGTCAGGTATATTTAGATTATAATTTCGTGCAGGATTATTTGAATGCTCGTTTTTATTGGGATTCCTACGAAAATATTTTATTATACACCTCTGCAACGGATGTGATTTCTGCCAAAGCCGAAGCAACCTCCTATAGTGTAGGCAAATCTTCCACCGATTTTGGTAAAATAGTTGTGAAAGCGACTGCAGAATCTGCACTTATTCATATGGATTTTGTTAACCAGTATTCCAATATTTCCTGTGCATACTACGAATCTCCAAATCGTGTAGTAATCACAAGTGCGTGGGGAGAAATTAGCACAACTACTGCAAAAAATGATACCGTTGCCCGTTTAGAGGATAACATCAAGAGTCCTATTCTTTGCGATATCGCAAAGGGAACCGCTCTTGTTGTATTAGAAGAGGTTGATAATTGGGTTAAGGTATCTACCTCAGATGGCATTACCGGTTATATAGAAGCTAAGAACCTGTCGCAGACTGCTACACAACTCCTTTCAAGCGGGAAGCAGGAGGAATCCTTCAAACATATCAAGAAGGACAAGCCAATTAACCTTCTCTGGCATCAGGTTAGCAGCGCAAATGCTTCAAAAAATGCAATCTCTTCTGTGCTATCCGAATCCAAGGGTGTAAATGTTATTTCACCTACATGGTTTAAGGTGGCAGATAATGATGGAAATATTAAAAGTATCGCAAGCTCTGATTACGTAGAATATTGTCACGACCACGGAGTAGAGGTATGGGGACTTGTCTCTGACTTTGAAGTTGATGGTGTAGATATTGGATACATTCTCACTCACACCTCCTCCAGACAGAACCTGGTAAATCAGCTTGTTGCAAAAGCGGTTGAATTTAATTTGGATGGCATCAATATTGATTTCGAAGCCCTGGACAACAGCATTGCCGGTGAAGCATATATGCAATTCCTTCGGGAATTATCTATAAAACTTCACGCTCTTGAAATTAGCCTTTCTACAGATGTACCAACATATACTTCAACCAATAATGCAGTATATAACTATGGTGAGCAGGCATACTTTGTAGATTATATAATCATCATGGGATACGACGAACATTATGGACAGGAAAGCGGAGAAGGCTCTGTAGCATCTCTTAGCTGGACCCAAAATGCCCTTGAGAAGACACTGGCACAGGGTGTTCCTGCAGACCAGATAGTTCTTGGAATGCCATTCTATACTAAGCTTTGGATTCTCACTCCTAAGATTGAAGAAAACAGTGCAGAAGTAACTTATGTCATCGGTTTCGAAAACGTTGGTATGGATTCCGCTAAAAAATGGATGAACAATAACATTTCTCAGCCGGAGTGGTTAGAGGACTGCGGTCAATACTATGGTGTATGTGAAAAAGACGATGTAATATACAAGATGTGGTTAGAGGATACCACCTCCTTAGAAAAACGACTCCAGCAAATGAAGGAATACTCCCTTGCAGGTGCAGCCTTCTGGAAATCCGGTTTGGAGTGTGATGAAGCCTGGGATGTAATTATCAAATACATTAACTAATTCGACAAGTAAATATTTTCATAAAGAAAACAAATTTGGCATAAGATATACCAACTGTACATAACAAAGGTATCTCTTATGCCAAAAATTTTTTATTGGATTCTTATATCCATTGCTGTATGTATTCTTGTATTTTTTGTGTTTAAGCCATTTGATTCGTCGACCCCTTCCACAGAAGGAGAATCCTCCTCTACAGAAAATACGGAACCCGAGCAAACCGCAAACCTGCCTCTTATTGTGATTGACGCCGGCCATGGAGGCTTTGACCCTGGAAAAGTAGGAATAAATGATGTGTTAGAAAAGGATATCAACCTTTCCATCGCATTAAAGCTGCAAGCACTTCTTGAAGAATATGGTTTTAAAATCCTACTTACGCGTGATTCTGACGAAATATTAGGACCTGCCAATTCCTCATCTCCAAAAAAGGATGATATGATTGCCCGTGTAGAGATGGTCAAAGAGCTACAGCCATTTTTTACTATCAGCATACATCAGAACAGCTATCCGGATGAAGAAGTCAATGGACCGCAGGTCTTCTACCATAAAGACTCGGCTGAAAGCGCAACCATGGCGCAGGTTCTCCAAAACGCTCTTAACCAATATTTACAACCACAAAAACAGCGTGTTGCACAGTCTAACACCAATTACTATCTACTTACAAGAACACCCACACCTACAGTAATCGTAGAATGTGGGTTCCTAAGCAATCCAAATGAGGCCGCACTCCTTGCAAGTGACGAATATCAGACCAAGGTTGCGGAGGCAATCTGCATGGGTGTCATCTCTTATTATGAGTCTGTTACATCAACTCCGACACCGTCTGAATAAAGCTTTCCGCAATATGATAAAGACGCTTTGTCTGAACCGGAGTTTTCTCTCCTGTTTCAGATAAAGTGTTCTTTTCAAACTGCCACATAGACAAATCTGACACCTGTGTTACACTAATGTCCATCATCTCCTGTCCTTCTGCATTCATTTTTTCTGCAAAAAGACCGAGATTTTCAGAGAAAAGCTTACGTGTTTCTTCATCTGTAGTAGCAATCACACCAGAGATACCATTTTCTTTTGCTTCAAAAGAGGCTGCAACCTTTTCCATTAATGCACCCCGGAAGAAAATATCAACTAATCCCTTATTATCCTTTCCGCGAACAACCTTAAGAGAAACGCCTGTTACCGTATCTCCTGTCGCTACCGGAACTAAAAAGCTCTCCTCTTTTGCCTTCTGATTGCATAATGATAGCTGCTGATTCATAAGGCGAAGCTCCTTTAAGTCTTTTACGCTAATGGTTTCGTTCTCGATAATCATGGACTGCATTGCCCGTTCTGCTACTTCTGCCAGGGCTTCCTGCGCCTGTGCCATTTCTTCCGGTGTCTTAACAGCCTCACCAAATCTCTGTAACACCTGCTCCTTCATTTCCGAAATCATCTTACGATAATTTGAGCTCTTTCCTTCTTCCGCAAACAATACTTCAAATACATTGGATGGATTCTCTAATAAACGAGAGATTGCCAATACATTGTTTGCACTATTTTTCATGTCATATTTCTCTAAAAATGCATATACATCATCAGAGGCTTCCATAACAGTACTGTATTCCTGTGCCATTTCGCTATAATACTGCTGCTCTAATGCAATACTCTGCTCTTCTGTTGTAGTTTTTTGTAGCGCCTGCAGCAGCTCTTCCGGGGTCATATTTTCCCAATCCTCTATCTGCGCCAGCTTCTCATAGGATAAAATATCTACCGCTTCTTTTATGCAATTGGTCTGGTAAGAAGCCATAATCTGCTCGTCAATGCGAGGGCCTTTTACGGTTGCATTCACTCCTGCAAAATCATCATCTACGGAATAATCCATGGATTTTCTCGCAGAACGCATTGCTGTTAAGAGATTTTTCATCGTAATATCACTGCCCTGATTTAACAATGCTCCAATAGCAGCGCCATCTGTCTGCTCTACCTGCGCAATCAAACGATAAATACCGATATAGCTATCTCTTTCCTCCAGGCTGATTTCCTTATTCTGCTCCAGCTTCCATAAATACTTGCTAAAGCGTTCCTCTTCTTTCTCGCCCACCTCTGACTGAATATTTTCCACTAGCTCGTTTAACTCTCCAATTTCCATGTCGAGCGGATTGTGTCCTTTGCGAATCATCTCCATGGTTACGGCCGGGGTCAGGTTGCGAAACAGCTTTTGCATTTCCATATCCACATCTTTAATCTGTGTCACGTTCTCTACTGTAATTTCTGTCTGATTATAGGCTAAAATACGAACTGCTCTCTGGTTAGATTCGGTTGCTTCCAGTCCTAAATCTGCTAAAATATCGTCTACATTTGCAAATGCCTTCTGAATAGAGTCGCCCATATCACGTCTTGGTGCTGTCCAAAGAGTCTCGTAGCTCTGTAAAGCTGCATCCATGCTAGATTTAAGCGCGCTACCCGTCTGATGCACATGCTGTAAAGTATCTTCTGAAGAATCAAGCTGCAATACATATGCCGGCTGGAATTTTAATTCTGCAACATAGCTTGTTGTTTTTGAGAAAACAGTTACATTTTCTTCTGAGGCTTCAATACCTGACTGCGATAAAATATCCTTGTAGTACTGGTCTTCTAATCCTTTCAAAGCTTCTACCAGCTGCTCTAACGGTTTTGTATCAATTGCCATGCCTCGTTTCATTAGTGCATAATTCGCTTCCAGAGTCATCGCAAGACGGGTTTCCTCCAACTGTCTCTTGGCTGTGATAAATGTAATATCCGTTGTCAGCTCTACACTTACAGAAACAGTTGCTTCTTCGCCACGGTTCGAAATGGCGGTCTGTAGGTTTTCTACTGTAAGTGTCAGCTGCTGATTCAGACAATATGCCACGTCTGCATCTTCTGCCGTCATAATAGTATCTAATGCGGCCTGTGCTCTATCCATAATAGAAAAACCGTCTATGAGCAAGGCGTCCATTGGTCTTTTTCCATCTGCAACGGCCTCAATAATACGATTTAACACATATTCCATATCCAGAGTATCATCCGCTTCTGTTGTCAACTGCTTAGAAAGCTGATTCAAGCCTTCCAAATATGTTAGGTTAGAAGTAGTTAATGGAATATTTCTTTCAATTAACCACTTACAGCTATTCATCGTATCTTCGGATATTGTAAGTCCTGCATTCTTAATTACCTGCTCCATCTGTTTTTCGATAGAGGCAAAATCAATTCCTGGCTGTGGTCTGCTTGGTACACCACTATGCGCTGCCAAATACAGATTTTTAATGGTTGGTTCCCAGCCATTTTTTAACAGATACTCTTTTGAAGCATCCTCAAGTGGCATCATTGCCTCTGCTGATGCATAGGCTGCTGTACCTTCTTCAATATTGGCTTCTGTGGTTGGAAGGTCTGCGCTTCTTAATGCATTTGCTACCTGGGTTGCTACCGCACTGCTGCCAATTGCCTGTTCTAACTGCTCTACGCTTAAATCATCTCCGTACTTAGAGATATCCACACCTGCTTTGGCTAGTGCGGCCTTGATTTTATCGGTAACTGTAAGAATGGTACGACTATCCATATCCATCGTAGAGAAGCCTTCCTTGCTAATCTCTTCCAAATCCTCCCCAGATGCGGTATTAGATACCACAATCATCTGATTCTTTCGATTGGTTGCAGTCATATTCATCTGACTATCCAACTGGTCAATCACCGTTTCTTCTTCCTTACCATCCGGCTTTTGATATACTGCATCCGGCATATAGAAGCTTCCATCCTCCGTCATACGGTAGGATTCCTGTACCTTCTGATAGTCAAAAACACCGCCTGTTTTCCCTACTTCTGCAGCCGATGTCTTTCCAAACTCTATATTCTGATTTGTATATTTATCAATTTGTTTTGCCTGGTCAATAAACATGTAAAACTCCTTATATACCTCTAACTGTAATATATATCGGCAGTTTTCTGTTTTTCTAAAGAACGATTGCGAAAAAAGGAGCTGTCGCAAAATCCTTATGGCCCAAGCGGCGCCCCTGTCTCTATGCCCTTCTAC
>CAYMYV010000004.1:0-20730 GCA_964394775.1 uncultured Lachnobacterium sp.
ATTCCCAAATTCTGAAACTGTCTGTCTATACGATGCTGGATTTCCTATATCAAATGCTGCTCCATCTATTCTATAGCCAATCATCCCTTCTCTATCTCGAACTGCTTCTAATGCATCTGTTAACTGATATTCTCCATTCTGCGTCCTACCCGAAGAAATATTCTTTTCCAATTCTTCAAAAACTGCAGGTGTAAGAACATAATTCCCAAAAACCATATAATAATTGGAATCTCCATTTTTCATAGAAACCCCCAGATGGCTTTCTGCAACTTCCATAGATGGTTTTTCCATCATACAATTAACTTCCATGAGTCTTTCTTCTTTATCCTCCCATTTTCCTGAGAGAATACCATATCTTTCGACCTGTTCTAATGAAATCTTCATTAGCCCAACTGCCAATTTGTTTGTTTTTTCATATGCATTCAATAATTGTTCTACACAAGAAAGCTCCATATTTGAACGATAAATCGTATCCCCTAGACAAAGTAATGTTGGTTGTTCTTTTGTAAATTCGCGACATTGATATACCGCATGCCCAAATCCTTTTCGTTCTGTTTGGACAACATATTCCAACTTTTTCCCGATTCTTAAAATTAAGTCTTCATATTCTTGCATCTTTTTCGGAAGCTTCGCATAATGTTCTAAAGCTAATGGCTGTGCAAAATAGCTTTCATACATTGCTCTCTCTTCCTCACCTATAACCAAACAGATTTTGTCGATTCCCGCTTTATCCAATTCCTCAAGCAACACCAGAATTGCTGGTTTAACTAGACCATCCTTGTCTACTACTGGAAAAAACTCCTTCTTTATTCCTCTTGTTGCTGGATATACTCTAGTACCAAATCCTGCAACTGGAATAATTGCTCGTCTTACCTTTCTTTGTTGACGAATAGTAAATTTGTAAGCTACCATATGTTTATTTTCAGCCAAATAACGAATCAGCTCCTCTTGTGCATCTTCGTTCTTGGCAAGAAATTGCACTGTTCCGTCTCCTTGAGAACCAACGCCTTTAGCTCCATAAGTTAATCTTTTTACCACTTCATCATTTAATATACTATGTAAGATTGGAGCTTCTAATTCCTCTATACATGCTGGTGCAACATATTCATCAAAAATTGCTTGTGCCTCCGTCAACAGTTTCCCCATATTTTCTGAATCGCCAGTTTCAAAATAACCTATTGCACGCTTAATAATCTCTTGATTCTTCTTTCCAAGTGCTTCTTGCACTTGAGCTTCCATCTCATTCTGCGCAAAGGGATAACATTTTCCCAAATCAGAAAGTATCTTTACCGTGTCTTTTGATGCGTTCAAATTAGCAAATACCCAATAAAAATCTCCTTGTACTGATAATCGTTTTACCTCAACATCTGTTCCATCAAAAGTCATAACTACTGGTTTAGTTCCATATGCACAAGCCTGATCCAACCGCCCACAACGCGAAGGTGTTCTAAGCTCCCCCCTATATGCAGCCTGCATAATTCCCAGAGTACTCATATTCAAGCCATACAATTGATTGAATGCTTTCGCTACTAAAACACAAATCGCTGCGCTTGAAGACAATCCCTTTTTCATAGGAAGGCTCATTTGATCAATAACAATCTTTATACCGCCAACATGATAGTGTTCCTTAATATAAGACGCCGTACCTGCCATATAAGAAAAATATCCGCCTTCCTCTGCTATGGCTCGTAATTTTTCAACTGACATTTTTTCTTTTAGATTTTTCTCTTCCATATCAATTTCTGACACAACTTCAAAATCAGCGGCCTTTTCTATCCACGCATGGATTCCTTGTTCGATTCCTGATACTATGGCCATTCCTTTTGCAATTGCACCATTTACACTTCTATTGGCACCTGCCCAGTCACTATGTTCTCCTAATATACACAATCGGCCTGGTACAAATATCTCTTGTTTACTCATAATAAAAGCTTTCTCCCTTTTCTACCCATTTAGATATATATGCTTTTCTCAACATGCACAATATTCCATTTTTTCTCGTTATGCATGAAATATAGATTTGTAAGCACTTCTGCCACATAAGACAATGCCCGTGTATCCTTTATTGCTGGAACCTCATCTGATATTCTTTCCATATATTCCGTTATTTCGAAAAACCATCCACAATAGTCCTCAAAAACCTGTCTTCTTGCACAAAGTAGATTATATGTATACTGATATTTACCATAAAGGATTCTATTATATTCTGGATACTGTTCTGGATGCAAATCCCTTAACGCTTTGAGAAGCAACTGTAATACATCTTCGCTAACAAAACGTCGAAATTGTGCTACTGTATATGGATAACACATATACGGCAACGGCATAAGAACGTCTATATCTTCATGTAACATTTCTGGCTTTACATGAAGATGCCTACGGTAATGTTCTATGCCCGTCCACTCATGATTGGTGTTCTTCCATATCCAATATACGGCTGACATTTCACAATACTGCCTATTCCTCTCAGAAATATTGTCGCCCGTATTATCTTGAAGCATAGCAATTTTCACATCTGTAAGCGCCGCCCCTGCTTGAATCTTTGTTTCATAGGTCTGCAATAACGGAGAATTACTAAGAGACTTATCTCTATGATTTCCAACTTCGTACATAACAAAATCTATATCTTCTTTCATATCTTGAAAACAAGCCATCGGAAACTGATTGATATTCTTATAATGTCTCGACATTAACATGTGCTCTTCTCTCTGTGTTAAAAGAAAATAATTCGTATATCCACGTTCCTCTAAATATAAAACTATCTCTGTTTGTAATAGTTCAGTAACACCTATAATAATTAACCAATCTTTCTGCACAGAATCTAACGTCAAAACTGGTATTCCGTCAATATCAGAAGGATTATTCTCAAGATTACTTACTACAAAACATTTCGGTTTACGATTACATAAATTAGCAATTGCATTGTATGCACCATATGCAACTACCTGCGCCCCATATATAACAAATGGGGTAGAATCCGACAATAATCTATCAATTAAATCCATATTATTTACTCCTATTGATTCTGCAAATTTATAATTTTGAATAAATTCTCTTGCATTTCTTTTTTTCAATGAATTCTTCATGGGTAAACACCACCAACAGTTCTTTTTCTGATTCAACATTTTGCAAGGCTAACAAAACATCATCTACTCTTTCCAGCCGAATATCTGTTGATATAGTGTCCCCACCTCCTGTAATTCTTTCTAACTCTGACAGAACCTGTATATACTCTCTTCGAACTTTTGGGGCATCTGCATATTTGTAATTTGAGTCATAATCATAACAATGAAAACTAATCTTTAACCAATCTTTATTCTCCTGGAACTGCTGCTTCCATTTGTCTGACACCATTCTAAGATTCGACATTCCATTTGAAAACATACAATTACAAGTCGTTTTAACTCCAAATCTTTCGTGTAGTACCCTCGCAAACGCAAATATTCTCGATTCAAAAATAGAAGCACAATTATTCTTCGTAATCCATAAGAAGCATCCAATAACGTCATCAATCGAAAAATGAATTTCCATACCACACCTACTAAACACAATATAAGACAAGGTCCCATCTCTTATTTGAATAATGTCTTAAATAAAATTTATAATCCGGAACAGTTTCTTTTAACCAGATAGGTATTTCTAAAATATCCCTATTATTATGATATAAAGAAATTGCCAATTTAGGCTTATACATTTGCAAAGTTTTCTTGGCTCCTTTTAAAGCAACTAATTCTGCTCCTTCTATGTCCATTTTAATGAATGTTGCTTTTTGTCCATCTAAAACATTATCGATAGTCCGAACTATCACTCTTTCCACATTATCTGAAGTTCTGTATATCTGCGATTGTGGAAATCCAAAGTCACATAATTCTCGAAAAAACATCTCTGATAACCCCATATTATCTAATATCGCAATTGTATTGTCAGCTTTTTTTAAACATAATTCTGCAAACGATATTATCGGAATACCAAATTTGTCTGTTCCAATCTTTTCTTTATTGTTATCCGCAAAACAGCATACATTATATCCTGCATGACTTAATGCCCTATATGTTGCCTCCCCAATCTTTCCTGCCTCGCAAATAGCGCACTCTATGTCTTTTCCATAAGCATTCTCCCTTGTATATTTTTCTATTTAAAATATAACGAATTATTTCTATATAGCTTTTGTGAGAAGAATTCTTGCATATTTTCATTTAGCCAATGTTCTTGATTTCCCATTTCTCTATCTCTCATTTCACAATATGTTGGTGCATGTTCCCCTGGCATAACGCCTAATACCAAATACGCATGATTATTATAACAATATGGTAATTTACATCCTTTTCCAACTTCTTTAAAATCAATTTCTCTTGTCAAATCAAATATGCACCCAATATCACATTTGCTACCCACGCATTGTAACATTCTACCTGTTTCTAAATCTAGCTGTATTGACCATGCACCAGCCATGCACTGCTTATCCTTCTGCGACTCACGATGCTCCATTTTATAATCAAACATTGGAGAATCAAATACTGACCATATTTTTTTATATTCTTCATCTGAATATTGTGATAATATTCTTAAGTCTGCACATCTCTCATCTCTAGTAACAGTTATGTGTGGTAAGGCACCGAACTCTTTTATGCAAAAGGTTTTAATTTCATCAATATATGGAATCAACGCGTCCTCTGGTGTTATTTCAACTGAAACAGACACGCCCGCTTCTCTCATTTCATTCACATTTTTAGCAAATATTTCTAGCAATCCATTCTTCTTTAGTTGCAGATAGTGAAAAGAGCATTTAAAAAATAATCGCGACAAATCAATACTTGAATTAAGATAACGTTCTATCATATTACTAATCGTAGCGTTTGTAACAATCTGTACATAATGGCCTTCTTCTATTAGCTCATGAACTATTGGCAATAACTCCTTGCAAAGTAAGGTTTCTCCAACTCCACAAAAATTAACAAAAGCGGTTCCTCCCATTCTTTTTCGAGATATGGCTTTTCTAATAAATTGAGGTGAATGTATACGTGGAATCCTATGATCGAATTTATATTGTTGTCCTATATAACAATAGTCACAGTTTAGATTACATGCATCAATTGGCACTGAGCAATCTATAAATTTCATCATCTTTCCAACCAATGGAATCTCTAGCATTTCTTCTGTCTCTTCCGTCTGTCGCTCTACCCAATATTCATCTACGGCTTCAAATATGTGACATGCTATAATTTTGCGTTCTTTCAATTCTTGCCTTATAGTCTTTTCAGCATTTTGATCCATAACTGCTATGATTACAGCGTCATTCTGCTTAATCACACATGGATTTTGAATAATATGTTTTTTTTCGGAAAACACTATTGCTGTACCTATTTTCTTACAATCTGTATCGCAAACTCCCGCTATGGACAAATCTGGTGCTAACATGTGCGCATAATCCTTTAACAGGGTTCCTGCGCCCCACAACCATATATTTTTCCCTCTAATCTTTTGATAATCTGACATTCTTTTGCTCCCGAATCATTATCTTTAAACTTTATTATAAATTTTTGCTCCTATAGATTTTTGCTCCATAGACATGTTGATTATTTGCTTCCAGTTACAACATTTACAATCCATCATCTCTCTCAAAAATCCATCTATGTTATTATTTCCGTCTTCGAATACTCCGTTAAATTGTATTCCTACTTTTTTATAGTCTTCAACCTTTATGGATAATCGAATATCACCCTCTATTTGTCCCTCTTTTAGACATAGCATTGTATCCCCCATATACGGAAATGTGTAATACTTTTCATCATTTTCGAATATATCATAGAATGGATTTGTTCGATGTATGTATAATGTACAATTATCTGTCATACTTGAATCTATCAATTTGATGCTTTTATTATACTTGTTATAGATAACTATCGCTCTTGCTTCTGTGGGTAATATATATATATTCCCAGCGAATTCCTTCGCATACCAAAAGGCATACACCTCTCTATTCTCTCGCCAAACCCAATCTGGAAGTAAATAATCTTCCTTTTCACCTGTTACTTCATTCAACACTTCAAGTGGCTCATGATTTTCTAATGGCGGACTTAATATAGTTTTCTCATCAATCAAATACGTAAAACTTTTAGGTATATCCTCTCGCCATTCTGCAATTTCTCCCGAATCCATATCTACCACAAGATTTTTGGGATATGCATCTTTGATTAGAAACAACTTTTTTCCCAATTGGCACATTAATCTAAAATTAGGCGCCCCAAAACCTCTTTTTGTTTCTTGTGCCCATTCTCCTATAATAGATATATCCAATTCTATCATATCAATTTTAATAATAAAATTTGCATAAAATGGTAATAACCAAAGATTTTTTTCATCCCGAATAGCTTTTCGAAACTTTGGCTCCCCTCTTTTTTTCTCAAATAAAAATGATAATGAATATTTTAAAATTTCGTGTTTGTTGATATCGTAAACTAAGATATCATCCTCATACCATGGTATCATCCATATCATATCACGATAGTATTCTATGGAAGAATATTTTTGTCCCAGGTTAACTCTAGATGGAAGGGCTCTTTCAAATGAAGTAGTTTTACTTTCCAAATCCAACACATATAAACCATTTGTATTACAAGTAGTAAAATATATCTTATTCCCAACTTGAACTCCAGCATTTGCAATTAAAGGAATTTGTATTTTCCCAAAACCCTCCCAATATTGTTCCATTTTCTCAATTAAAGCATGAAATTGCATTTCATTTATGCAAATTTCTGAACACTGCTCTTTCGGGAATTTTCTTAAGGAAGTCTCGGTTTTTTCTAGCAATTCTTCAACTGTCTTTTCATTGTCCAATTCGCTCAACAAAATATTTGTATTACGATAAAAAAACTTTTCTTTATCCAATACCCCATGTACAGTCAGCTCTTCCATGTCTTGATCAGTCAACTGATAGCAAGACTTCTTTAACTCTGCTGTTAAGAGAACATCTATACCTTTTGTCTTTAAGCTCTCTAATAAACTATTTGTCGCTGAGTACTCATGTAATCTCACGATATTTGACCACGCATTTTTCCCAATTTTGTCTACTATGAGATTATAGGTTCGTTCTAACGACTCTATACTACTACATTCTATGTATCTCTCTTTTTCCTCGTCCTGATGCCATGCAAGCTTTAACCACGATGATTCCTTCTTCAACTCTTCCCAATAACAATCTTGTAGCTGTTCTATAAAAAATCCTTCACACCTCTCAAAAACATATAAATCACATTGCAAATTATACTTCATATTCCAATCTTTAATTTTTTTCAGCATTGGTTCCTCAAATATACTACACGGTCTATTTTCGTATATCCATTTAAAGCATCTAATTACATCATCAACTGAAAAATGTACAAATTGTCCAATATCCATATTAACCCCTGTTCTTTGCTAATACTCTTTATGTTCATGCCAATACCATGCATGCTCTACAATGCTATCAATATCCGCATGTATTGGTTTCCAACCGAGAATCTGTTTCGCCTTTGCACTACTACCAACTAATGTCCCTGGATCTCCTGCTCTACGTGGCGCCAAAACAACATCAAATTCGCGACTCGTCACTCTCTTTACGGAATCTATTACCTCAAGAACTGATGTTCCGCGTTCATTTCCCAAATTAAAGAAATCACTTTCCTTTCCTTTTTCTAGATAATGTAATGCTAAAACATGAGCTGTTGCCAGATCCTTAACATGAATATAATCGCGAACGCAACTTCCATCTATGGTGTCGTAATCTGTACCAAACACTTTGATATCTGGCCTTTGTCCACCTGCAGCATCTAAAACCAATGGAATAATGTGTGTTTCTGGATTGTGGCTTTCTCCAATTTCTCCCTCTGGATCTGCTCCTGCCGCATTAAAGTACCGAAGCACCACAAAATTCATCCCATATGCTTTCTGATAGTCTCGCAAAATGCGTTCTATCATTAACTTTGTCGCACCGTATGGATTAATCGGACTTTGAGGCATATCCTCAGTAATTGGAACGCATCCTGGCTCTCCGTATGTAGCACAGGTCGATGAAAAAACAAGTTTATCGCAACCATGTTTTCTCATAACCTTAAGCAAGTTTAAAGTATTGGCAACATTATTATAATAATACTTTTCTGGCTCGCTAACAGATTCTCCTACATAAGCATAAGCCGCAAAGTGAAACACAGCATCTATCTGATATCTTTTAAACACTTCTTCTATATCCTCTGTATTTGCCAAGTCTCCTTGCACAAAAGTTCCCCATTTTACCGCTTCTTTATGTCCATATACAAGATTATCAAAAATAATTGTTTCGTAACCTTCTCTATTTAGCTCTTTATTAACATGAGAACCTATATAACCAGCTCCACCACATACTAAAATTGCCATATTTACTATATCTCCTTTAATGCTATTAAACCCAAAAAATATGTTCTTTGTTTATTCCAAGTTTCTGCAAATATTCTTTCACCTCTTCCACAATTTGCAAATTTCCAATTGCAATAAACACAGCATCTATATTGTATAACCGTAACTCTTCTGGATATTTCACAAGTACATTTCCAATTTTATCTGCATTCTTGTCACACCATATCTGTATATTGTGTTTATTATTTTCCTTAACAACCTTGTATATATTTTGTCCTATTGTTCCTGCTCCATATATTGCAATATTACTACCCTCTTTTAATCCAGACTCCAATAGCATTTTTATAGGAAGTTTATGCTTTCTAGTCATGACGCTTTCATAAAAGCCTTTAATAATTGCATCCTCTGGCAAATCCCATTCAATATTAATTAGATTCAGTTTTTCAAAATACTCATTACGATATAGCTCAGTTAACGAAACATAAACTTCATAATCTGCCACCAATGTAATCCACCAGTTCATCGTGTATAATGCTTGTTTTTGTATACTTTTTTTAACGTCCTCATAAATCCCCTGTTCTATCATATATTCGTTCACCGCATAAAAAGCTTTATAGATACTTTCCTTATGCTTTTCTACGCTCATTGTTTGAGCACCTGGCCTCGCTGCTCTATAATATACTAGCCTGTCCTTTAATATACTAATCTTTTTTGCAGAAATCATTAATGCATCTACAAAAAAAACATCATCTAATATCGGAGTGTTAAGTTGAAATTTTAACTGTGTAGCAACTAACAAATCTCTCAAAACGAACTTATGCCAAGGGGCAGTGTTGGTAATTTGAAAAATAGTATCTGGAATATCCTTGTAAGAGAAAGTTTTCAAATTTGGAATAAATTTGTAATTCAATTCAGAGTATTGAACCCCTATTTCTCCCGTTTCAGCGGATATTCTATAATTGTCACAAACCACAAGATCCGAATGCATGTTTTCTGCATGATAATACAGTTTTTCTAGCATCGTCACATCAAAATAGTCGTCCGAATCAAGGAACATAACGTACTTTCCTCTCGCTTGTGCTAACCCAATATTTCTTGGAAGCGCCGCACTGCCACTTGCTTTTTCACGATTTATCACAAACACACGTTTATCTTTTAATGCGAATTTCTCTAGAATATTTCTGCTATTGTCTGTCGAACCATCATTAACACATATTATCTCAATATCAGTAAATGTTTGATTAATGATTGATTCCATGCATTGCACTAGGTAATCTTCTGTGTTATATACTGGTATAATAACGGATATTTGCGGAGACATTACATCACCCTCCTTCTTTTTGATCCTAGATTTTTATTATTTTTTCTTTTGAAATCCCTTTGGAAATCAGCTCTTGTTCCACTTCATATGAAATAGATTGATTTTCTATTGCAATAATTACCTTATCAAAATCTGTTACATAGAGTTTTTCCGGCGATTCCACTGGAAACACCATATTCCTTTTTTCTTCGTAATTTTTATCTACCCAGATGACAAGTTTTAAAAACTTTGACGATAAAATTTTATCAATATATCTTTTTCCCGCATTCCCTGCACCATATACCGCAATATTTTTAACCTTTTCCACCAAACAAAAAGTATCATACACTTCTTGTGTAGCCTTGATTTGCAAGTTTTTGATAATTTCTTCATAAAAGATTGTCTGTCGCGCATATTTCCAGAAAATCTCTGATAGAATCATATTTGGATAATTCCAAGGCTTTTCTATCCCATCGTAGTGTATGATTGCAGGATTCTCCATCACTACAGCATCCACATCATTCGCAGAAAATAATACTAGCCACTCATAATTCCACCTTTCCGGCACAAAGTATACTTTTCCTTCACAGACAATATTTAATGCGCACTGATCCATAAATATTAAGTCAGTTCTATTTGACAACAATTCGAAACATTTTTCTTTAACATTATTTTCACGAAATGCAACGTTGTTTAAAATTAAAATACCTGCATTAAAAAAAGCTTCCTTATCAATTTTCAGAACCTCCGTAATATGCTTATACATAAAGTGTTCTTCTTCACAAATATAAAACCCTTTTACTGCACCTATGATATTCTCACCGATATTTATATTAAACAACTTTGCCACATCATCGTTTACCACTATATCCGAATCTAAATAAATAATTTTTTCATATTGTGGCAACACATCTGGTATCACTAATCTGTAGGCAGAAGCAATTGTCAAATGATTGTATTCTACCACCTTCAGTTTAGATATAGCATCATGAATACATATGCAATGTATATGCACATTCTTCACAGACATCATTTCCAAACGTAGAATATTTACTTTGGATATACTATCATATAAAACATATACTTCATATAAATTTTCTGAAGTCGCATTTGCTATCAATGACGAAATCGCCACTCCACAATATGGTACATAATTATTATCTGTTGCAAAAACAACTGGTATCACTTGTCTATTCATATTTTTTCTCTCTTTCTGTTTCTAGTTGGATTCAATTATGTGATATAATTGTCTCTCATACTCAGCAAATCGTAAATCATATTTATATCTTTGACCATCTGCCATACTCAGCAAATCATTCAAGGCATTAGCAATGTCTGAAATACTACTAATAAAACGAATATATTCCAATTCTTCAATCCACTTATAAACACCTTCTACCTTTCCCGTTATATTAGGTAGTGCAATACATGGAGTCCCCACTAATACACAAGAAATCATACAATGCAAAGTATCTGTAATCACCAATCTTGCTCGCCTAAATTCATCAAGTTTCGCAGCTATAACTGCTTTTGCTTCATCTGGCATTATCTCACGGTTCCAGTGCATACTAGTTTCATAAATATTTTCATCGAAACCTTTCAGCATTTCTAGTATCTGTCCTCTTTCCTCCTGCGACAAGACACCTTCCTTATCTTTCCTTAAGCATGTAACAATCCCTTTTCGATTCTCGTTACCTTCTAACTCGTTCAAAAACAACGCCATATCTGGAATCAAATGTTGATTAACACTAGTTCCAAACATCATCTGACCTCTTTGCCAAGAAATACTTTCCCTATAACAAATCTGAAGGGCCTTATGTGTTCTTACAATCTCACAAATTTCCCCTGCTTTTTTTTGTCCTATTTTATTTTCCTCATAGTACAGCGATTGTGGTAAAATAACAGTTTTATTTCCTTGAAACATCTGCAATGATTTTCTCAAACCCTCTCCCTCTACCCACTGTGAGCCAAAGAATCCACCTCCATTTATAAGGATTACATCTGTAATAGAAATAGTTGACCAAATTCTGTCTATATTATTAATAAACGCGTTAGCATTTACCTCTATAACATCATATTCCGAAAAATATTTCTTCAAAAAGCACTCTTCTGCGTATGTAATTAAATAGTCTCCCACATTTGTATGATACGGTGTTTCAAGTAAGAAAATTCTCTTCTTTAGGAAATTGTCTTTATAACGCATAATACTTTTTTTAAGGCCAATACATTCTCCATCATAAACTGCATCTAATGAGCACTTTTCTTGCTCATATAGTCTATAAATTGGTAATAAATATCCAGTGGCAACCTGAGCCAATTTCATCATCTCTTCTTCATAAAGGAAAGATGAAATAATTATTCCATCTAGTTGTACTAAATCAATATCCGTGATATTGATTATATCCATTCCTTCAAATTGCTCCGTATATGTCTCTTTGTACGAATCAATACAAATGAGTTCGCTTTCTACCGTACCTATTTTACGTCTATAAAAATCTAAAATAAATCGCGTATGGTTTCCCGAACCATATATACCATATCTCCTTCCTTTCTCTGAAAGAGGTAATTTTTTAATCCTCTCTTCTATATATTTTTCACAATACAATTCTAGCTTCACTAAATATTCATATTGTCTAGAAGATATTACCCCCACACCACGCAATATTTCTTCCACAAAATGTAAAAACAAACGCGCAGTATACATAGACATTTGCATATTAGTTAATATTTCATAACATTTACTTATACACAAAAACTGCATTTCTTCTACTTTTTCATAACAACTCTTTATCAATGTCTGTATTTCCTTGTAGGAAACATTATGACAAAATACTCCGAAAAAAATATTCATTTCGTGTTCTATATAATAAGACAGCCAAAATGTTTTCTCTGCTTGCGTTAAAACAGATTCTTCTAGTGTACCTAACACGCCTAATGTTATCTCATACATACTTAATAGTTTTCTCTCTGATACATTAGAAATGATGATAGAACCTCTTCTATAGAATCGATTATACAACTTCATAGGCAAATACATCATCCTATTACACGCAATCAACAAATCCATATGATATTTCATATCCTCATATATCGCGTTTGGAAGAAATATGATCCCATTCTTATTCAAAAAATCTCTCCTAACAAAATACGTCCATGCTTGCACAAGTATTCCCTCTCTATCCTTGTACTCCCTCACAAACTCTGTTCCCGTATAAATGCGAGTTCCATCAATAATAGCATGTCTTTCTAGATGTTCTTCGTCTTCTGAGCATCCTTCCTCCCACGCTTTCTTCGCATCGAAAGTTATCACTTCTAAAATGTTTTTTTCCGCCAAATTAAATAGCTCTTCTAAGCAATTCTCTTCCATCCAATCATCAGAGTCTACGAAATACACATACTTACCTTTGGCCATAGCAAGCCCTGTATTTCTTGCAACACTTAACCCACTATTATGAATAGATTTCAAAATAATATTGTCATATTTTTTAGCATATTCTTCTGCTATCTCTAGCGAATTATCCGTTGATCCATCATTAATAACTATTATCTCTATATCTTTTAATGTCTGATTAACGCAACTATCCAAGCAACGTCTTAGGTAACACTCAACATTATATACTGGAACAATAACCGATACTCTCATTATTTTTCTCTCCAAACTCATTGTTTTTGATTAGTACATCAACATTTTGCATCATTACCGGAATTCCCTTCTCCTGACACAATGCTACCACACTACTCGGATCTCCATAATACGCATCACTGATCGCTATTGCTCGATCCAATTCTACGCTATCATCATAAATACCCCATCTTTCTGCACGATATTTCTGTACAATTGCTTCATACGATTCCCATAAATCTGGCCGCAAGGAAAGAATCGTCTCCTTCATCAATGGATGAGGCCTCCATAGAAGTGTTATCTCTTCTTGATTATCTTGAAATACACCAAGCACATCTTGTATCTTAATCAGCATTTGCTCTCCATTCTCTAGAAATGCAGTAAGACTCGTATTATAAAAGATTACTTTCTTATAGCTTCCATCTTCTTTTTCCATTATACGAATCCACTCTTCAGGAATCACCAAATCCTCTTTTTTCGTATTTACAACCTTATCAAATTTCGGTGAACCTATTCCCAGAAATTTCTCTTCGAGACTCTTCCTTGTCACATGCAGTCCATAATTTACGGCATCTTTAAGAAACTCATTAATATAAATTTCCCTCATCTTCTCCGACTGCACAATAACTTTATCCGCATAAATCGTCCCCGGCAAATAACAAAAGTGCCTCATACCTTCAACCGCTTCTTCATTATCTGGCTCAATCTCACCCAACACAAAGTACGGTATATACACCAATTTATCCGTATAATCCTTTAACACCCTTGCATAATAATCCGGATGTACACTCGTCACATGATTGCACTCATCATAAGGATTGTGGATGAATATCATATCCGGCCTACGCTTAACGATATCGTACTCATCATATCTTGTAATCGGCACATAATCCGGATACTGATCCCCTTCCCAATGCATCTTTGTGCAGATACCATCTGCATCCTTGTCATAATATGGAATTGGAATCACATATGCATCACATTCCTCATCATCCCTTGCTGCCATCCACACACTTTCTAGCGAATCCCACATAGAGGCCTTGTATGGTAGGAAAACGACTTCGCGTTTTACTTTAATTTCATTTTCGATACACTCTCTTAGTTCCTTCCAAATAGTCTTGTCCGCATTTGGAAATACCTGTATGCATTTCTCTACATACATGCATGCCACATGCTCTGCCCCCTCAGATGCTTCTATTGCATTCTTTACCAGCTCTAACCCCTTAACACTTTCCTGGAGCAATTCCTCTGCTGCCACGTGGTGATTAACACTTATTTGTTCAATTGTTTGTTGAATATCTGGAAATAAATTTATGAAATTTAAAATCTTCTGTTTCTGCTCTTTTCTCACGTTTTTCTTTCCTTTATAATAAATAAACCAGCGTATTTTCACGCAGGCTTATGGTCTTATCATTCTATCGTATCGTCCATGATATTGCCTTCGACGTTCCACGTCTATATTATACCTTATGTTGTATATATCGGCAATTTATGATGTATGATTAATAGCTTTTTTCTCTCGTTTACGAATTTCTCCTAAAATAATCATTCACCGAACTTGTTTGTAAACTATTTTACCAACAAGTTCTTGACAATCCCTCTACATATATGTAAAATAGTTTACAAACAAGTTTGCAGAGGACTAACTATGAATTATCAGATCATCCAAGACATTGAAGCCGTACTAGAATTAACCAATCTTAACATCACAGAATTTGCAGAGGAATTGAACGTATCTAGAGCTATCGTACATAACTGGCTTTCCGGAAAGAAAGATATTAGTGAAAAGAATATCTCATCCTTTTATGAGTATACTTTTAGGAAAGGGATAAGACTCAACAAGATTAAGGAGCAATTGTATACCGAAGAGATTACCAACAAATCCGAAGTTCTTCTCTTCCACGGAGCCAAGACCATGCTTGAAGGACCATTACGTCTTGACTGTGGTAAGAGAAAAAATGACTT
This sequence comes from uncultured Lachnobacterium sp., assembly GCA_964394775.1. Taxonomy (GTDB): domain Bacteria; phylum Bacillota; class Clostridia; order Lachnospirales; family Lachnospiraceae; genus Roseburia. The sequence goes on from CAYMYV010000004.1 coordinate 15,258, forward strand.
TGGTGCTGGTTTCTATTGTGGTGAGAGTCTGGAACAATCTGCCATGTTTGTTGCTACATTTCCCACATCCTCTCTCTACATACTTAAATTCAATCGAAGTAATCTGAAGGAGAAAAGATTTAGCGTAAACAGAGACTGGATGCTTATGATTGCATATTTCCGAGAACGACTTGGAGAATATGCCAATTCGGAAGTAATCAAAAGACTGGTACAAGAAATGCAAGACGTAGATTATATCGTTGCACCAATTGCAGATAATCGAATGTTTGAAATCATTGACCAATTCATTGATGGTGAAATCACAGATGTACAATGTCAGCATTGCCTTTCTGCAACGAATTTAGGGAACCAATATGTTATGGTTTCTGAGAATGCATTGAACCAAACAGAAATATTAGAACATTGTTATCTTGCGCCCGCAGAAAAAGAAGCTTATCTTGCTTCACGACAGGAAAGCTATGATATGAATCGGGACAAGGTTAAAATCGCCCGCAAACAATACCGCAGTCAAGGAAGTTATATTGAGGATATATTAAAATGAAGAAAATAGACAATTACGGCTTAAGACTATGCAAATTTCAGGGAGAACTTTTTCAAAAATCATTAGATATGACGGAGTGTAGTTCCAGAATATTTATCAGACGTTTTATGCAATCCGACTTGGCGAAGCGAATGGACCGTGATGGATTTATGTTTGACGCCATAAGCGTGACAGACGGCTTGACGGAAATAGAGGTTGAGTTTGGACCAAGTAATTATGGACAAACAAGATATGGACAAGAAGAACTTTATTGGATTGGCTATATCTACAGATATTGGTCCTATATAACAGGAAAAAGCAGTAAACAGCTATACAAAACCATAAAGCCGGACGAATTGGAAAAATTATATTTTCCATACCATTCATTAGACCCCGAACAAGCCATTGAAAGAATCAATGACGCGAAAGGCCTCCTAGAAGAAGATAGCATAAAAAAGGGAGTTGAAGTCCTTAGAAGGATACGCGCCAAAAATCAATAATATAACATCAACGGCAGGTATCTCTACCTGCCGTCTCTTATCTTCTACTCTGATAGATTTTGTCTTTTCAATCCGATTGTTTTTTATAATACTCCCACAACGCTCCATGTCCTTTCATGACTTCCACCAGCTTCTTACCGGTCTCCGTATCTGCAATCGCACCCATCACCTGCGCCAAAGTGGGTATCATATCCTCGAACACATAGATTTGCTTCTGGTTCCATCCCAACTCATCCAAGTATTGAGCCAACATCTGGGTTCTACCCAGCCACAAATCCGCACATATCATAATTGAATAGGTCTGCTTCTCCATCACCACATCAAAGGCGTCTGCTACAAATGGAGCGATTCTCTGCTCAATCAACAGCGACTCTTTGTCCGCAAAATATCGCTTCCATCCCAGATATTTCTGCCCATGGGAGATGGCCTCTTCGTACTCACCCAGCCAATATGTAAACCAGCTCATATGAAGCTCGCAAAAAGCTTTCGTAAGCTCGGTATTTCGAGCATCTGCAAGCGCCTTTTCGCACAGTGCAAAACCCTGTTGGCACTGCATGCTATCGCATGCCCATACCTCGCCGGAATTCTGTGCATCTGCTTCTTGTCCATGATTCTGCCACAGTTTCCCAGCTTCCTTGCAAGCCCAAATCTGCGCCCCATAGAAGGCTCCCAGCGCAATTCTCTCTCCATCACTTACCATGTGGTTGGACTCGCCACATCCATCGACTACTGCACCCCTTCTAGCCTCTAGCATCCGAATCGCGCTCTCTCCAAGCTCATACAATTCCTTCCACTTACATACCGTACGGTACTCCTGTGCAAGAAGCATATACCAGCGTAGCTCCTCTGGTTCCTCTTCTATCATCTGCTTTAACAACACACTGTTTCTCTCATAGTGCGCCCACAGAGCTTCTTCTGTCTCATACACATATCCGTAGTGCTCCACTACACTGTGAAGTGCAGCTGTCTCTCCAGAAATTGGGCTTAAGTATTCATGAATTCTACTCACAAAAAGAGTATCCGCATCCAACCTCACCATACGAGTGACCCAGGAATCCGTATATTGTGTACCTTTCCTATCCAGATAATTTCTCTGAATATAATTTGCTGCACCATACTTCTTATATGCACCGCTTACAAAAAACTCCGTAATCTCGGCCACATCGCTAAACCACTCATCATCATCCAGATACAAAAACCATTCGCCACGCGCCAGCTTCAGGCCCTCATTTCGAGCCTTGGCAAAATCATTGCACCACTCAAAGCAAGTGATTACATCCGCGTAATTTGCCAGTAAGTTTCGCGTTACCTCATCACAACCGGTATCTACAACAATAAGCTCACATGGAATCTGTCTACGAATCTCCTCTAGAGATTCCAAACACGCTCTTGTTGTCTCACTACGGCCACTGCACAGAATAGAAATTGACAACAGGATTTGCTTTTCCCCCAAAGCACCTGTTATTTCTTCCTCGATACGAACCAGCTCTCTATCGTTTGGTGCCAATGCCTTCACCTGTGCCAACACAGACAATGCCGCTTCTGTTTGTCCCTGTTGTGCCATCTGACGAATCTTGTCCTTCATGATGTAAACCATCTGCATCAGCTCCTGATTGGCAGACTCTGCCGCCCTTTGCTCTTGCTCTTCCATCTGTTTTCCAATGAGATTCGCCAGACGTTTGATATTTTTTCCAAGTGCCGGATAGTGCTTTGCACATTCCTTCAAATCAGAGAGCTTTCCGTCCCAATCCGCTTCCTCTCTTGAGAACATATTATTAAGGCACACTGCTGCACGTGCTTCCTTTGGAAGCATCTCCATCTCACCTTCAAATGCGTTATCATTAAAAATCTGCAGATAATACTCAAGCGTACCAACTGTAAAATCATGAAAACGCATCACCAGCTTCTCATAGCTTTCACTTTCTGACTCCAACATCATGATTTTTTTAACATACTCTTTTCGGAAATATTTGTAGCGGATATCATCTTCTACAGAAAGTGCCTCTAATTGTACACGATACTGTTCCAAAGCGAGTATTCCCTGCTTATTCAATTGTTCTACGCTTTCCATCCAATCGGATAGCTTTATCTGAAGTAATTCCTCTCTTGTCATTTTATCCTCGTTTCATTCCGTCACATATTTCATCAATTACTACTCATTGACACTTAGACTCGCAAGTTTCGCTTCTAATCCCAATGTGAGTACTTCCAAATCATCTGGTACCATCTGCTTCAGCTGGCCAATTACCACCAAAGCCTGCTCTGCCTGTCCTTGTTCCAACATGCCCTTTACTTGTACCACCACTTGGTCACGTAATTTACGCAATTCCTCTCTTTGTCTACGCTCTCTCTGTTTCTCAAGCTCTGGATATTGCGTTAGGAATTGCTTGATTCCTCCCGCCATTTCCGGACTCAAAATTGCAGCTTCTTTTAGGCTTTCCAATGCCATAATCTTATCCTGCTGTTCAATTTCCAAAAACTCCATAATTTTAATTGCGACTTGAGCATTTTTAGGCAATACCTCTGGATACTTCATGAAAATCTCTTCTTTATAATAGTTTCCATAGAATTCAATAGCTTTTTCAACATATTTTTCAAGCTTTGCACAGTATTGCTCCAAATCCCAAGGCTCCGCTGGGCCTTTTCCAACATCATATGCACAATTCATTAAGACAAAATATTGATACTTCCAATTCTCTTGCGAGAACGTCTCTTTTACTCGGTTCGCAACATTCTCTACATGTTCTTTGCCTGCCTGTTGGAAATAATCCTGAACATTACTGGTCCACCTATCTGCTTCAACTTCTTTCCACTCTTCTGTCGCCCATACCCCAAGTTCTTTTGCCATATCAAAAACCTTGTTTGGTACCAACAGTACGTTAGGTGTCGCTTCAAAGAATCCATGTAATGCTTCCTTGATATCTTCGATGGAGTTCTGCTCTTTCGCAGTATAGATTTTTGCATACCAAATATACCAATCATCTACTTCTGCTAGTGCGTATGCATACATAATTTTATTAAAACACTCTGTATTCTCTTCCCACTTCTGCGCTGCTGCACACATCAGATTTCGAAACTCGATATTGTTATATGCATCTGTCACAATCTCTGAAAAAATTAACTCATATGGCAGCTTCGCCATAGCTTCCACCAATACTGTTTCTATGCCATCATACACATAGATAACATCTCTCTTCCATCCCAGCTGTTCATAATACTGATGCAACGAATCTGTACTTCCCGCCATCATATCACAACCGATTAAGATACTATATGCCTTTTTGATATTGGTCTCATCAAAAACCTCATTGACAATGAGAGCTACCTTCTGCTCTGCCAGGATTTGCTCATCCTTGCCATACTTCTCATATGCCTGGAAAAAGTAATCCACACACTCTCTCGCCTTGTCATATTCCCTTAACCAAAAGTGAGCTTCCATCATCTTCATATAGATATGTGTCCGTGCCAATTCACTATTCCTCTTATCAGCAAGAGCACTTTGACACACTTCTATACATTTCTGATAGTCCTTCTGGAACACAAGCGCTTCTGCATATCCCACATAAAATGTTCCCATGTGAACATTATCATATGGATTATTAATATGCTTCGTTGCCTCTAGATGCTCCCTACAATATCTGCACACGCGGTCCCAATCCTTAATGTTACGGTACTCCTGTACCAACTGCATCTGCCATCGAAGATTCTCTGGTTCCTCTGCTTCCATCTCACGTAGCAGCGGCTCATTTCTATGAAAATGCTTCATGAGGTCTTCCTGTGTCTTATAGATATATCCCACATGATGTGTCTTAGAATACAAGCTCTTCATCTTGCCTCGAACAGGCTCGAAGTGTTCATGTATCTTACTCTTAAAGCGCGTATCCCTCTCTATACAAAACATACGAGAAGCCCACGAATCGCTATAATAGGTAAGACCCGGGTCAATAAAATCCCTTGTGATGTAGTTTGCAAATCCATATTCCTTGTATTCACCACTCTTGAAAAAGTGAATCATATCCTCTAAATCCACAAACCATTCATCATCATCGCAATACATAAACCACTGTCCTTTTGCTTTACTCAGCCCAAGATTACGTGCCTTCGCAAAATCATTGCACCATTCAAATTCATACACTTGGTCTGTATATTCCAAAAGCATCTTGTGAATATCTGCGCTCTTACTCGTATCTGTAAGAATCAACTCACATGGTATTGCCTCCATAAGTGGTTTCAAACCATCTAGACATTTTCGAACCGTCTCTGGACGATTGGATATCAATATTGAAATTGTAAGTACTGGTTTCTCAGCGTTCTTATACACGTAGACTCTCCTTGTGGTAATGTATTGATGTAATTATATCATATAATTACATAATATGTCATTTCTTGAATGAAAACGCAAAACTCAAAAAAGGAGCGAATTTCTTCGCTCCTTTCCATATGCTTGTTATAC
>CAYMYV010000005.1:0-20487 GCA_964394775.1 uncultured Lachnobacterium sp.
ACAACAGCAAGATGCCTTCTCTTAGAAATTCAATATTCTGTTCGTTGAAGTAGAGCGGTCTGTAGAAGGGCATAGAGACAGGGGCGCCGCTTGGACCATATCATTTTGCGACAGACCAGGTCTGCTTGATATCGTCTTTGATTTGCTCGTAGGTCCAGGTGAGTCGACTGCGGTATACACATTTTGGGTCATTAACCTTGAATCCGTTTTCGTCATACCCATAGATAACAATAAAATGTCCCCCGGCGGTGAAGTTACCTGCGCGAACGGAACAGATGAGAATATTTCCCTTGTCCAATTCGGCTTTTAGTCGATTCTCACTTTTTCCGACACTGGTTGAGGTAAGTCCGTACAGGGCAGGGTAATCTGTCAGCAGAGACCATGCAGTTCCTGAACCATTGACATAATAGCCATGCTCCATACTGTATGCGGCAATGGCATCCGGAGTACAGGTTCTATCACCTGTCAGGTAGAAAATAGCCATTGACAAGCAGGTTGGCCCGCAGCCGGTGCTTCCCATAACACCATCCTCAGGACCATATTGCATATAGCCCCAGCGAATATCCCATTGTAGGAAAAGAGGATATTCTTCCGGAACCTCATCCTCTGTGAAGCCACCGGTTACCTCAGAGCCTCTTGTTAAATATCCATAGGTAAAGTCTGACATTTCCGGATTCCCAGCCAGCGCAATGATTAATTCATCTGGATACAGCTCCTCATTTTCATAAACCGTATGTAGGATAGGAAACCATTGTGATAACCGCTTGATTTCTTCTAGTGCCATTGCACGGTCACGTACAACAGGTGTGGGCACATAATCTAATTCGCATTGTTCTAAGTAGGATAATTCTTTTTTAGTTTCCTTTTCGGATTCCGACTCTAATTGTGTTTCGGATTCTAATTCTGACTCAGATTCCAAGGTAGCTTCTGAATCATTTTCTGTATTTTTTAGCATCGAGTCGCTTGGTGTATGTTCGCCCGCCTGTGTCTGGGAGGATAGATTCGGATATCCCCATTTCAAAAAAACCAGGACAAAAATGGCAAGGGAAGCAAAGCATACAAACAGAGCAATAGGAAGCTTAAAGCTTTGTTTTTTCATGTAATTTATACTCCAATATCAAATGTCACCGCGTTATTATAGCACATGAAATGATGCCGGACAAGAAGTGACTAAAAAATGGTATTGTATGCGCAGAGTGTCCCCCATCCGGTTTGCGGATTTGGATATTCGGTAAATCCGGGCAGGGAACCGGCTCCGCGAATGAGATAGGCCCTCATTTTCTCCCCGTATAAAAAGCTATCATTTCCCTCGAGAATTCCCCACTGCATCAGGAGGCTGGCCGTTCCCGTTACAAAAGGGGTAGCCATGGAGGTGCCGCTTAAAGCTGTATAGCCACCACCGGGTGCGCAGGAGATAATATCGACTCCCGGTGCAACAATGTCTGGTTTTATGAATTCATTATTCCAGGTAAAGCCCCTTCCGGAAAATGGCGCAATCGTATTTTGTATGGAATCATATGCTCCAACAGTGATTACACGCATTGAGGTGGAAGGAATCGTCAGTGTAGTATCAGGTATTGGGCGCAGAAAGGCCGTGTTTTGATTGCGAATGGCAGATGCCGGCATCCACATATCCCAAATGCCATTTCGAATCCGCTGAGGGGTGAACCGAAGGGTCCATATTCCGGGCGATAAATATGTGTTATTCGGAAGAAAGTCAATATATATTTCCTGAAAAGGACTGTAGGGGGTAGGCTCTCCGTTGTAAGAATAGATTTCTGTTTCTACCAAAATATAGCGCCAGGTTCCGGGCGTTTGTGGAAGTGTTACGCCTGGACCAACAGGCGGGGATAAGGTGATGACAAATTCATCCCAGTAATTTTTCCATAGCTGAAGATTTAATGCTGTGGTGTAGTCGCTAATACTAAATTCAACAGTCGTGGATTGATTTTTGGGTAAAAAGCCACCGGTATGTCCGCCGGAAGTCCCTTCATTTCCGCTTCCTACCACAATGGAGATACGTCCCAGTAAAGCAACGGAGTCCAGATAAGTCTCCAGCAGAGAGGTCCCGCTATGAGAACCGTAGGTGTTTCCAAAGCTTAGGTTAAGTGCAAGAGGCATATTGCGGCGAATGCTTTCACGCACGCAGAAATCCACTGCCATCATAAGAAGAGAGGTGCTGGGAAAACTATTCGGTCCCGGAATTCCAAGCTTTACCACCAGAAGCTCTGATTCATAGGCAACACCACGATACATGCCATCCGAGGCGCGTCCGTTTCCGGCTGCAATGCCGGCGACATGGGTTCCATGGCCGGATAGGTCCTGGCTGGGGCAGATGGATAGACGTTCCTCGGGCGTTGCAGAGCTAAGAGCATTGTTAATCGTCTCTTCTGTGAATAGGGTGCCGAGATAGTAGCCCTCAGGGGCGGAGGGTGTTTTTACATCCAATGGAGCTTCTGGACTCTCTGGTTCGTCTACAGTATTAGGGCGGGCGACTGTCTCCGGAGAGACCGTCTGATCCCATAGCGCAAGGATTCTTGTGGTGTTATCAGGATTTTGAAAATCCGGATGTGCATAATCGATTCCGGAATCGATGATGCCGACCAACGTTCCGCGCCCGGTCAGGCGTGGAAGACGTGTCTGGAGAGTAGTGATGCAGGAGGCACGTTTTCCTTCCGCGACTTCATAAAAGAGCTGCTTTGGTTTTTCCATATATGTAATGATATCTTCAGAGGCTACGGCATCAATGAGCGAGCTTGGAAGCTCTAGGATGCCATAGTTGTTTAGAAGTTCTACAACCTGTATTTGAGGGTATTTGATGCTTAGGTCTGTGAGATTCCCTATGTATTTTACAATGACCTCCCAGCGGTCCTCGGCAGGGAAGAAGCCGATAGACAAATCATTGGACTTTGCACGTTCCTCTGGTGTGGCATTTAGGGCTGCTCGAAAGAGCGTTTCTATTTTTTGATTGGTTTCCATGAGCTCGTTTTCCTATTCCATCATATACTTATTTTTATGAAGGAGAATGCATAAGGTGAATAGAAAGTAGTGCAACGTTAAGGAAACTTTAAGAAAAATGGGGTATTAAGGAAAAATGTGTTGTGCTACAATAATGGCACGTGATGTCGTAAATAGTCGCAGAAGGCGACGCCAATGCGATGTAAGGAGGAAATGAAGATGTTAACAGTTACTCATGTAACAAAGAAGTATCACAAGGTTTTGGCAAATGATGATATCAATTTTGTACTTCCGGATGGACAGATAGGAATTCTATTAGGACCCAACGGTGCAGGAAAATCTACTATCATCAAATGTATCATGGGATTCTTAAAATATCAGGGAATGATTATGATTGATGGTCTTGCAAATAAATCCCTGGAGGCAAAGAAGGTTATGGGATATGTTCCGGAGATTCCATCGCTCTACCCAAACCTTACGGTAAATGAGCATATGGAATTTATTGCAAGAGCTTACAAATTAACAGACTATGAAGAGTATAAGGAAGAGCTGTTAAAGCGCTTTGATTTGGATGATAAAAAGAATAAGTTCGGGGATGAATTATCAAAAGGTATGCAGCAGAAGCTGAGCATTTGCTGTGGCCTGCTCCCAAGACCAAAGCTGATTCTCTTTGATGAGCCGATGATTGGCCTTGACCCACATGCTATCAAGGAATTAAAGAAAATGTTTATGGAATTAAAGGAACAAGGTTGCTCGCTTTTGATTAGTACGCATATGATAGACAGTATTGAAGATCTTTGGGATACCACTTACATCATGAAAAATGGTAAAATTGCTGCAGCAGTTACAAAGGAAGATTCTGCAAACGGAACTAAGAAGCTTGAGGACATTTTCTTCGAAATAACAGAAGGTGAAGAAGCTGCCGAAGAGGATTCGAGGGTGGAAGTGGAATCGGAAGATGGGAATGAGGTGTAGCATATGAGTATGAAATTATGGGGATATTACGCATTTCATACCTTCATCAATTCCATCAGGAAAATGTTCCGAAGTACCTTTATCATGGTTGTTGCGGTTATTGTTGCAGTAAGTGTGATTTTCGGTGTGTCGACGGGATTAATTGCTTCCCTTTTTCTGGATGAGGATGGTGTTGAAGAAGATGTTACAAATCGTGAAGGTTATGGAGATGCAGAATATGGAATGTTTGATGAGAATGGTCAGTTCCTGTTCTATGATGATTTGTATGAAGATGGCTTAGGCGGTTGGGATGAAGATGGGAATTTCATCTATTATGAAGATGCGTTAGAGCAGAACCTGGGCTATTATGACGAAAATGGTGAATTCGTATTCTATTATGAAGAATTTACGGAAGAAGATATGACAATGCTGATGCTGGTGGTAGAGTCCGTGACGGCACTTTTAGTACTGGTGCTTCTGTTCTTTGGTGCGCATTCCGGCATGAAAAAGGGTAGTGATATTTTTACCATGGCAGATGTCAATTTCCTATTTACTGCACCAATGAAGCCGCAGTCTGTGTTGTTATTCCGACTGACCTTCCAGATGCTTGCAACCTTTGCCGGCTCCATATATATCCTGTTCCAGATTCCAAATCTGGTTTTAAATGCAGGACTGCCGCTGAGTGCATGCTTATTAGTATTTTTGGCATTCGTGATTGTGTCTATTTTTCAGAAGCTGTTCTCTGTGGGAATGTATACCATTACAGCAACCTATGAAAAAACACAGAGGTTTGCTATGCCGGTTATCATAGGCATAGCTGTTGTACTCGTTGCGATAGTTGGTGTTGTATATATGTCAACAGGTATGGATGTGTGGAAGACCTTGGAGCTGACGCTTGCTTCCAAATGGACCCGCCTGATTCCAATTGTAGGATGGCTCAAGGGTTTTGTCTTTCATGTGGTATATGGCAATGTGCCAATGATTCTGTTTTACCTTGTACTGAATGTCCTTGGAATGGCAGGACTTGTATATCTTATCTGGCATATGAAGGCAGATTTCTATGAGGATGCCATGGCCGGGGCTCAGGCTAGAGAAGATTTGGTGCTGGCAGCAGCAGAGAATAGAAAATCTATAGAGGTGAAAGCAGACGGAACCAAGAAAAAGGACAAAAGAAGGGTCGACGAAAAACAGACGAGTATTTTTGGAAAATACAAGGGTGCTTCCATGTTCTTTGCAAAGGAATTGCTGGTAAGAAAACGTCTGGCAAGATTTGGTTTTGTCACAACAACGATGCTGTGGTATTCTGTGATTAGTGTTGCGATTGCATTATTCATGACTGAGGTGTTGGACGGCGGTGATTTTACCATTATTGGTGTAGTGTTCATGGTGGTATTGTTTTTCCGCAATTATGGCAACCCAATTGCCCAGGAAACCTCGATGAACTGGCTGTTTCTGATTCCGGAAAGTCCATACAAGAAGGTGTTCTTTGCCATGATGGCAGGAACCTCTGCAACAGCTATGGATTTGTTGCCGGGAATGATTTTTGCAATGCTGATATTAGAACTGAATCCGGCAGTTATGCTGCTGTGGTTTGTAACGCTTGTTACCATGGATTTTATGTTATCAGGTGTTGGTATGATGCTAGAAGCACTTTTTCCAGCGACGGCTATGGATATGGTTAAAGCATCGATTCAGATGATGCTTAAGATGTTCATGATTCTGGTAATAGTTATTGTAATTGTAGTTGGAACATTATTAGGAGGATTTGAATTAGGACTTGTATTAACGCTGATTATGAATGTGATAATTGGAGCTGTGTCGTTTATCATTTATCCATCTATGCTGCACAGTGGAATTGCGTAAGAAGACAAGGGGATTTTCTTTCATCAAGTAAATTGTAATAAGCCATGCGATTGTCTGAGGCGGTTTTTTGCGCCTAGCTTTCGCATGGCTTATTTAATATGCTTATTTATATCAAATTCACTTGCCAAACGTTTGTTCTGGTGTTACAATTAGAAAAGAACAGATGTTTGGCTTGGCGAATGTTATGCTAAGTAACCATTATTTATCATTATTACAATAAATTACGATGGGAGGGAAGGCACATGGCAAATGCAATAGTTGGAGTGAGTAACTGGGATACCATCATGGAGAAGCTAACGATTCTGGCGGATTCTGCGAAGTACGATGTGGCTTGCACGTCAAGTGGCGTGGAACGTAAGGGCGATGGCAAGAACATGGGAAGCACAGCCGGATGCGGTATTTGTCATAGCTTTGCGGCGGATGGAAGATGTATTTCTTTACTTAAGATTTTGTTTACGAATGAGTGCATCTATAATTGCCAGTATTGTATCAACCGCTCCTCCAATGATGTGAAGCGTGTGTCTTTTACTCCTGATGAGCTCTGCGTACTGACCATGGAATTTTACCGAAGAAACTATATTGAGGGGCTGTTCTTAAGCTCGGGAATTATACAGTCCCCAAATCACACCATGGGGCTTCTCTATGAGACCTTGTTTTTGCTTCGTACCAAGTATCATTTTCACGGATATATTCATGTGAAGGGTATCCCCGGTGCTTCGCCGGATTTAGTGGAGATGGTGGGATATCTTGCAGACAGAATGAGTGTGAATTTAGAGCTTCCGACAGCAGACGGACTTAAAACGCTTGCACCAAATAAGGTGCGACAGAATATTTTAGCGCCAATGCGTCAGATTCAAAATGGTATCAAAGAAAGCCGTTATAATCATGGCGTTCTTAGTATGAAGAGTCGTGTGACGGTAGATGAGAAAGCCTACTATAATCAGATGGCAGAGATGAGAGACAGCTATGACAAGCTGTGTGATTATCAAAGCGCCAGAGGTGTGTTGTTGGGAGAGAAGGCTGCGAAGGTGGCCAAAGCTGCGTGGCAGCTGGATGGTGGAGATGGTACAGATGTATCGAGAAGCATCTATTTGCCGGGTGTTGATGTAAACCAAAACACAGTGCATAAGACGCGGTCTTCATGTGAAGTAACAGCTCAGCCTGCCTATGAGGTAACAGCTCAGCCTGCCTATGAGGTAACAGCTCAGCCTGCTTACGGGGTAACAGCTCAGTCTGCCTACGGAGTAACTTCTCATACTTCCGCTGGTCTTACACACTCCGAACGATACTTTGTACCGGCAGGACAGAGTACGCAGATGATTATCGGTGCGACGGGGGAGACGGATTACCAGATTATGTCAGTGTCAGAAGCGCTATATAATCGTTTTGAGATGAAGCGTGTGTTTTATTCTGCCTTTGTGAATGTGAATCAGGATGAGACACTTCCGGCACTTCGGGAAGGGCCGCCGCTGCTTCGAGAGCATCGTTTGTATCAGGCAGATTTTTTGTTGCGGTTTTACGGGTTTAAGGCAGATGAGCTTTTGTCCGAACATCGTCCTAATTTTAATGAGCTGATTGACCCAAAATGCGATTGGGCAGTGCGGCATTTGGAGCAGTTCCCGGTGGAAATTAATAAGGCGGATTATTATACCTTATTGCGCGTTCCGGGAATTGGAACAAAAAGTGCCAAGCGTATCATTGCCGCGCGTCATCATGGAAAATTGGATTTTGCTGATATTAAGAAAATGGGTGTTGTGCTGAAACGCGCATTATACTTTATTACCTGTAGTGGACGGATGATGTACCACACACCAATGGAGGAGGGGTATATTACCCGACAATTAATTTATAGTGAGAAACCGGCACAGCTGATTTTGCCGGATGGGGGAGCGACACATTATGAACAATTATCCATCTTTGATTTTGCAGTGTGAGGATTCTGTGGAAGGAATTCTGACTGCCATATATGATGCGTTTGTGGAAAAAAATAAGATGACGAATTTCAAAGCTGGAGACATTGCCATCGCTATTGGAGATAATCTGAATGTGAATCTTTTTGCAAAAGAGATATCGGTAACAACGGACTTGGATAAGGCACAGAAAACCTTGGGTGCAATCCAAAACAGAATTAGCTACAAGGCGTATAAGAGCATCATGAGTGCGTTATGCCATTTTGCATTAGACAGAGCAGATGCCGCACTTGGATATTTGATTAAGGGCTTTTCTATGGGAGCGCAGGTGACAGAGGCGCTGGCAGACCCTTATGTTATGCGAATCATGGAGCTGGCCCGTAAGGTAGATAATGAATCTCATCTGTTTTGTGGAGTTGTGCGATTTCATGACTTGGGCAAATTCTTATATAGTGAGGTTGAACCAAAATGTAATGTGCTGCCACAGGTGATGGAGTATTTTGAGGAACGATTTCCCAATGAGCATTATGTGATTTATGATTCCAAACGGCAGATGGCGTTGGTGCATCCGGCGTATGCGAAGAGCTTCTTTGTGTATGGCAATGAGTGGAATGCAGACCTCTCCCAAACCAAGGACTATTTCGAGACCCTGTGGGTGCAGTATTTTGAGCATATCGCAATCAAGGAACGTAAAAATCCACGCTGTCAGAACAATCTATTGCCGAAGTGGTATCGGAAGAATATGGTGGAATTTTGATTAGTATACATTTTCCTCAAATGCTATTTCGTTTTGCTTTAAGAACTTCATGACCATCTTATCCCATTCATTTTCCAAGGCTTTGTCCGTAGAAAAGATGTTATAAGCAATCCCTGTTGTAAGAGAAAGCAATTGGTTCTGATACTTTAGATTAATGTACATACCGGTCACGTCGGCAGGCTTGTAGCTGCTTTCTACGGACTGAATGGTCTTAGCCATGTTGGAAGGCGAGAGTAAGAATACAAAGCGAAAGGCAGAAGGTGTTTTCCTACCCTTAATTAAGTCGAAGCAGTTTCCGCGAAGCATGGAAAATGGCAGGAAACGACAGTCACTTAGCTGCAGTTTTTCAATTTCTTCCTCAGAATAAAAGCCTTTGGTAATCTGCCCATTTATGGTGTACGTAGCAGCCCCTGTAATGACCGCCTCCTGCAGAAGAAAATGGTCAAAAACTTCACTGCGAAGCAATTTATTCATGAAATTTTTTATGTCTGTTAATTCTAAAGCTATCATAGTCTTTGCTCCTAACTGATTCCCCACACCAATGCTTTTGTATTATTGTAGCAAAAACACACCGGATAATCCAGATATATATGGCAGAAAAAAAGCAAGTGTGGTACAATCTATGAGTGGGAATTTGTAAAAAGAGCGATTTTTGAAAGTAATATAGAAGATATCAGGAAAGAGGATATAAAGAATGACGGAACAGCAGAAATTATTTGATATGCTTCGTGCAGGAGTGACTCCATTTATGTGTGTGGAGGAAAGTAAAAGACGTCTTACAGAGGCGGGATTTGAGGAAATCCATTATGAGGATGCATGGAAGCTTGTACCAGGCGGAAAATATGTAATCAACCACCATGGAACCGCATTGTTTGCATTTTCTATTGGAAAAGAATACAAGGTGACAGATATGATTCGTATGGCAGCTGCTCATACCGATCATCCATGTCTTCGCATCAAGCCGAATGCGGATTTTGTAACAAACGGATATGCACAGATTAATCTGGAAGTATATGGTGGACCAATCTTAAACACATGGCTTGACAGACCACTTGGTGTGGCCGGCCGCGTGGCACTTCGAAGTGACAATCCATTTGCACCAAGGATGGTGCTCTATCGTTGCCAAAAGCCACTGATGACGATTCCAAATTTGGCAATTCACATGAATCGCGAGGTAAACAAGGGAGTGGAAATCAATAATCAAACAGACTTGATGCCGATTCTTGATATGCTTCCGGAAGAAAAGAAGGAAACAAAATATTTTATTTCATTTCTTGCAAAAGAGCTGGGAGTAGAGGAAGCAGATATACTGGATTTTGAGTTGGGCGTATATCTTATGGAAGAACCAATGTATATCGGAATTGAGGATACATTAATTTCTGCTCCAAGATTAGATAACCTAACCTCCTGCTCAGGACTTGTGTCCGCTATCATTGATGGGGAAAGAGCAGATGGAATTAACTTGATTGAACTATCTGACCATGAGGAGGTTGGTTCCGGCACAAAACAGGGTGCAGCATCAATTCTCCTTCATGATATGTTAAAACGGATTGTGAAGAGTCTTGGCGGAAATGACGAGGATGCGGAACGTGCATTGTATGGAGCCATGATGATTTCAGCGGATGTTGCACATGGTTTACATCCAAACAAAGCAGGCAAGATGGATATTACGAACAAGCCGGTTCTGGGAAAGGGAATTTGCATTAAGCAAGCGTGCTCACAGACATATGCAACAGACGCAGAAACGATTGGGATTTTCTGTCAGATATGTGACAGCAGCAACGTTCCATATCAGAGATTTGTCAATCGTTCGGATGTGCGCGGAGGCAGTACGTTAGGTGCGATTTCATCTACCATGACTCCGGTTAAGACGATGGATATCGGTATTCCGATTCTTGCAATGCACTCTTCCCGAGAGCTGATGTGTGCAACGGATATGGATGCATTAAAGGATGCTGTAACAGCGTATTTTACAATCTAGGTTTATTGCAAAACATAGTTTTTCAGAAGCTAAGGATAGTAGACGTTTACAACTAAAGGTGATATAATAAAGAAGGTTTTTACTTTTAAATATTTTTAACAAGAGATAAATTAGGAGGACGGTATATGTTTAGTCAGTTATTTGGCAAGTATTTAGTGAAGAAAGGGGTTATCAGCCAGGAAGACTATAGGGATGCGATTCAGAAGCAGTTGACTGTCAGAGTTAAATTGGGCACCATTGCAGTTGCAGAAGGGTTATTAACAGAGGAACAGGCTGAAACCATTAACAACCTGCAGAAGCAGTTTGATAAGCGTTTTGGTGATATTGCGGTTGAGAAAGGTTTTTTGACAGAAGAACAGGTGACAGACCTGCTTAAGAAACAGGGCAATCCATACATGCAGTTCTTGGAGGTATTATTAGATTCCGGCATGGTTACTATTTCACAGATGGATACAGAATATGCTCAGTTCCAGAAAGACGGTGGCTTCTCAAACGAGGATATGAAGGCCTTGAAGCATGATGATTTCGAAAGCTTAGTTCCAATTTATGCTTTTTCTTCCAAACCATATGTAACTGAGCTTGTAAGCTTGGTATTACGTAACATTAACCGTTTTATTTCCAGAGATTTCTATTTTGGAAAAATGGAACATCTGAATGAAATGGATTATGTTTGCTTAGCAGGACAGAAATCCATAGGAAAACACACAATTTGTGTTGCATTGGCAGGGAAGAGTGAACCAGACGCATTTATAAAGGTTGCGTCCGGATTTGCAGGAGAAAATTATACGTCCGTAAATGAAGATGTATATGATGCAGTTTGTGAATTTATCAACTGTAACAATGGTTTATTCGCAGCGGAACAGAGTAAGAAGGATATTGAGTTTAACATGGAGCCTGTATTTGCTTATGAGAATCAGCAGATTAAGGGTGAAATATATGCATTACCAATTTGCATCGAGGACCAGGAATTGAAATTAGTGATTGCTGTTGATAGCGATGTAGAAATGGGTCAGACATGCTATGAGTTCGAGAATCAGAAGGTGGAAGGCGGCAAAGCGGATGCTGCTGCAAAGGCTACGGTAGTAGTTGTAGATGATTCTAAAATGTCGAGAAAGATTTTGAGAAATATTTTAGAAGGAGCAGGGTATGCAGTTGTAGCTGAGGCAACAGATGGTGTGGAAGCTGTAGAGATATACAAGCAGTGCAAGCCTGACATAATTACATTGGATATCACAATGCCTAATTTAGATGGTATTGGTGCATTGAAGCAGATTATGGAAGCAGACAAGAATGCAAGAGTTATCATGATTTCTGCAGCGGGACAGCAGCAGAAGATTATCGAAGCATTAAAGCTTGGCGCAGAGAAATTTATCACAAAGCCATTTGAACCAAATGATGTAATTACAGGCATCGATGCTATGATGAAATAACCCCATTGAAAGATGAAGATGAAATACAGTTATAACGAGGTAATAGAGATTATCCAAAACACAAGACGTTTTGGAAATTATACTGGTTTTCAGGTTTCAAAACATATGCTAGAACAGTTAGGGAATCCACAATGTGGCATTCCCTTTGTTCATGTAGCGGGAACGAACGGAAAGGGTTCCACAACTGCTTTTTTGTGCAAGATATTGGAGCAGACAGGGAAAAGAATTGGGATGTTTACCTCGCCACATCTGATTGATTTTGAGGAACGCATTCGAATCAATGGACAGTATATTTCGAAGGAAGATGTAACGCGAATTGGAAATCAGCTGCTTGAGCTGAAGCTTGAATTGCCACCAACCATGTTTGACTATTGTCTTGCCATGGCAGTGGTGTATTTTAAGGAGCAGAATTGCGATTTGATGGTGATGGAAACAGGGATTGGCGGCCGATATGATTCCACCAATGCTTTGGGGGTGCCGGAGGTTGCGATTATTACCAAAATTGGATTTGACCATATGGCAATTCTGGGAGATACCTTAGAAGCGATTGCCGGAGAAAAAGCGGGGATTATAAAACCGGGCTGTCCGGTGGTAACAAGCTTCCAGCAGGCATCGGTCACAAAGGTGCTGCTAGAGAATTACAAAGCGGTAAATCTCATGGAAAACGCAAACCCTATTCGAACCAAGCAAGAGTGGGAGCATAACCCGGGAACCATAGAGCTTGCAGACGATGCAGGGTTTTATGAGGTGTCGGAAGAGGATTTAAAATACGCAGACAGACTTCCAAGAAAAATGTGTGGAGGCTTTCAAATTGAGAATGCGGCAACCGCAATTCTCGCAGCGCGAATTGTGTTCAATAAGTGGGCAAAAAACGGAATTCTCCAGATGGATGACGCGGAACATGGTACACACGATATGTGCCAAAAGAGTGAGATTGAAGGTTATATTCGCGCCGGCATTGCCAACACCTTCTGGAAAGGGCGCATGGAGATTTTAAATGAGCATCCATTTTTTATGATTGATGGAGCGCACAATGCACATGGGGTACATGCCTTGGCAGAAAGTCTTATGGAGCTGTATCCGAATGAGAAATTTCATTTTATCATGGGGGTTATGGCAGACAAGGATTATGAAGAAATGATAGAAGAGCTGCTGCCGTTAGCAATAGATTTTGTGACTGTAACTCCGGAAAGCAGCAGAGCTTTGCAATCGAAGGATTTGGCAGAGTGTATTTCAAGGAAGGGCATTCCGGCAGTCTATGCGGAGGACCCGGAAGCCGTGATTCGTCCATATTTACATCAGACAGAAACACGAGAGGATGCTTCAATGGTGCACAAGGATGCAGGGCAGAAGTCTGGCGAGAAGACAGTTGCCTTCGGTTCCTTATATTTTATTGGTGCAATTGAAGCTCTGGCGCAAGGATAAAAAGATTTGTTATGGAACACATAATTTTTTACCATAGTTAGTTTACGTCAAAATGTAGACAATCGAAATTCTTTGTACTAAAATAAATTACATGTTAGACAATAAGACCCGGTCGGCGAGGAAACGCCACCGACTGGAGCCGTTAATGCGGAGGGATAATAAGATGGAAAAAAAGAACCTTGATTGGGCAAACCTGGGATTTGGATATATGGTAGCAGATTACCGTTATGTATCAAATTACAAAGATGGAAAATGGGATGATGGTCAGATTACGACCGATTCTAACATTACATTGAATGAATGTGCAGGGGTATTCCAGTATGCGCAGACCTGTTTCGAAGGCTTAAAGGCATACACTACAGAGGATGGTCATATCGTATGCTTTCGTCCTGACTTAAATGCAGAGAGAATGGTAGATTCCTGTGAACGTTTGAAAATGCCGGTATTTCCTGTAGACAGATTTATTGATGCAGTAGTACAGGTTGTAAAAGCAAATGAAGCATGGGTGCCACCATTTGGCTCAGGCGCAACACTTTACATCCGTCCATATATGATTGCAACCAATCCTGTGATTGGTGTAAAGCCAGCGACAGAATATCAGTTTAGAATTTTTGTAACACCGGTAGGACCATACTTTAAGGGTGGTGCAAAGCCACTTACAATTCGTGTGTCTGATTATGACAGAGCAGCACCACATGGAACCGGTCACATCAAGGCAGGCTTAAACTATGCAATGAGCTTATTCCAGATTGTGGATGCTCATGAACAGGGCTTTGATGAGAACATGTATCTTGACCCGGCTACAAGAACCAAGGTAGAGGAGACCGGTGGAGCGAACTTTATTTTCATCACCAAGGATGGCAAGCTTGTAACTCCAAAATCAAATAGTATTTTACCATCTATCACAAGACGTTCTCTTATGGCAGTTGCGGAAAAATACCTTGGTATGACTGTAGAACACAGAGAGGTTCTTCTTGAAGAGGTAAAGGATTTTGCAGAATGTGGTTTATGCGGAACTGCAGCAGTTATCTCACCGGTTGGTAAGATTAATGACCATGGCAATGAAATCTGCCTTCCAAGCGGAATGGACGAGATGGGACCAATAACCAAGAAGCTGTATGATACCCTGACAGGCATCCAGATGGGCAAGCTTGAAGCTCCGGAAGGATGGGTAAAGGTTATTTTATAAGCATTGATAGAAAGAACAGAACAAGGACATAATAGAAATGCGCGGGTGTTTCTATTATGTCTTTTTTTGTGGGATTTTTCAAAGAATTGTTAAAAAAATTAGTGCTAATGACACCTTACTGTGGTATGATTAGATTGATATATTCTGACAAATTCCGGGAGGTTAGAGGGGTATGAATTTATTTGATATTATCGGACCGGTTATGGTTGGACCATCCAGTTCCCATACCGCAGGTGCCGTTCGAATAGGAAATATCGCCAGAAAATTATTGGGCGAGGATGTAAAAGAAGCAGTGATATATTTTCATGGTTCTTTTCAGTCAACAGGAAAAGGACATGGTACAGATAAGGCTTTGTTAGCAGGTCTAATGGGAATGCCGGTGGATGATTCCCGTATTCCATACAGCTTTGACGTTGCAGGGGAAAAGGGGCTTGTCTACGAGTTTGGCTCCATTGATTTGGGAGATGCGCATCCAAACAGTGTAAAGCTGGTCTTGACCGGATTGAGTGGGAAGAAGCAGGAGGTTGTGGCTTGCTCTGTAGGCGGTGGACGAATCGAGATTCGCGAGATAGACGGATTGTCCGTAAGCTTTAGCGGAGATTATCCGACGCTTATTATCCGTAATCAGGACGTTCCGGGCCAGGTACAGCAGGTGACCGCATTTTTGGCGGCGCAAAATATTAACATTGGAACTATGCAGCTGTATCGTTCTGCAAGAGGGGCAGATGCGGTGATGGTGATTGAATGCGACAGAGAGATTTCCCCTGGTATTATTCCGGTATTGGAAGAATTTAGAGGAATTGTAAAAGCAACATATCTTAGCTTGAAAGAAGACTAGGGGGCAGTTATGTATAAATCTTTAGAAGAGATTATTATTGCGGAAAAAGAGCAAAATCTTCCTTTTTGGAAATGCGTCATGAAAGAGGATTGCGTGGAATTAGATATCTCAGAAGAGGAATCCTTCCAGAGAATGAAGCAGATGTATCTGGTCATGAAGGAAGCGGATGAGGCCTACGAGGATGAACTGATGTCACGTAGCGGATTGGTAGGTACTGATGGCAAAAAAATCCATGATGCAAGACTGGCAGGCAAATTACTCTGTGGGGATTTTATTGGAAGAGTAATTGAGAGAGCAATTAAGATGGGAGAGTCCAACGCTTGTATGAAGCGTATTGTTGCGGCTCCGACAGCTGGCTCCTGTGGTGTTATCCCTGCTGTTTTTATCAGCGTGCAGGAAGAGAAGGGATATACCGACGACCAGATGACAGAGGCACTTTTTGTAGCGGCCGGTATTGGTGGAGTGATAGCGCATCGAGCTTTTTTGGCAGGGGCAGCAGGCGGATGTCAGGCAGAGATTGGCTCAGCATCATCTATGGCGGCAGGTGCGATTTGCTACCTAAATGGCGCAGACGCAACGGGAATTGCCCATGCGGCAGCCATCGCCATGAAGAATCTGTTAGGACTTGCCTGTGATCCGGTAGCAGGTCTGGTAGAAGTGCCGTGTGTCAAACGTAATGTGGTGGGCGCAGTCAATGCCATGACCTCCTGTGATATGGTTTTGGCGGGAATGACCAGCAGGATTCCGCCAGACGAGGTGTTTGATGCAATGCGGGCGGTTGGAAGAAGTATGCCTGAGAATGTACGCGAAACCGGTACAGGAGGACTTGCCGCGACCCCAACCGGCGTAAAAATGAGAGAACGCATTACTTCGTTGTAATGGAGAATACAAAAATCTTGTGAATGAATCATAAAGGAGACTTCCCTTGGAGAAGATTTTAAAAGAGCTACAGGAAGAACAAAATATAAGGGCTAATCTAAGTGGGTTACGACAGCTTCTAAAGGATGCCAGGAAGAATAAGGAAACAGATGTCTTAGCACAAGTGAAAGCATCCGTGGCGAAGCAGGAAACGTTATTTTTAGGTTTCCTCAAAAACGAAGATGCCAAAACCAGAAAAAATGCAGCGCTTCTGCTTGGAGATGTGGCATTTCAGAATGCAGCAGAAGCTTTGTATGAGTCATATCTTGCAGAAACGGTGCTTTTTGTAAGAGCGTCTTATCTGCAGGCCTTGGCGGAGCTTGAGAATGTTGGCAAAATAGAGGAACTGAAAAAATGCCTAAATCAGCTGACGGAAGAAGCACCTGCACCAGAGAATAAGAAGCATATTGAAGAAGAGATTCGTGCTCTTCGCAAGATTATTATCAGAAGCGAAGGAATTACACGACATACCGCAGAGCTGGAGAATAAGAAGGTGTCAGTGCTTCTTCTTACGAACCGAACCCAGCGCGAAACCATTCGTAGAACGATTACCAGTGGGGTTGCAACCATTCATCCACTTGGGGTGCTTGTGGAAACGGACAATCTGCCAGAGGTGATGAAGCTTCGTACCTATCGGGAAATGGTGTTCCCACTGAATATCGGGGGATTTTTGCCGGCAGATGCTAACGTATGTGCCGAGAAAATTTGGGAATCAAATCTTATGGACCTCTTACAGGACCTTCATGCTGAACCGGGAAGCTTCTATTTCCGAATCGAGTGTAAGAGTACTATGACGCTGGAGGAGAGAAGTACATTTACCAGAAGAGTGGCGACAGAATTAGAAAATTTATCAAAGGGTGAACTGATAAATTCTACGAGCGATTACGAAGTTGAGCTTCGCCTGATTGCAAATAAAGAGGGAGACTTTTTTCCATGTGTACAGCTTGCAACAATAAAAGGTGAACGCTTTGCATATCGTAAAAACGCCATAGCAGCATCCATTCATCCATCTACGGCAGCACTGATTATGGAGCTTGCTTCTCCATATCTGAAGGAAAATGCTCAGATTATCGACCCATTCTGTGGAGTGGGTACGATGTTAATCGAGCGTGATATGCGCGTGCCGGCAAGAGAAATGTACGGAACGGATATCTTCGGTGATGCAATTATATTTGCAAGAGAAAACACTGCTTTAGCGGGAAAACAAATCAATTATATTCATCGGGATTTTATGGATTTTAAGCATACGTATCAATTTGATGAAATTGTCACGAATATGCCGCTTCGCGGAAAGAAGACGAAGCAGGAGATGGATGAGTTTTACCGGAGCTTCTTTGAAAAGGCAAAGGAACTTCTGGCGAAGCAGGCTATCCTTGTGATATACACCAATGAGTTGGGGTTTGTGAAAAAACAATTACGTTTGCAGAAGGAATATTCGTTATTACAGGAGACCTGTCTGCAGGCAAAAAATGATTTTTATCTATTAATTTTGGGTTACAAGGGGTAAACAATGAACAGAAGTTTAATTGACGCAGAGCTACTGCAACGATTACAAAATCATTTTTGTGATGCCAATGACATATATGTGACTTGTTTGGATAGGGAACGAAATGTGATTACCCGTGCAAGTGTGGACGAGGATGCCGAACGCTTTTTTGAGGAGAAGCTGACGGAGGAGACTAAAAACAGACTACTGAATGCGGTGGAAATGAGTCAGGTGGAAGCAATTGTGGAGGAGCTGACAGACCCTTCATATATCAAGCTTTGTGGCGTTGTTACCAGAGTTGCGAGTGCGATTACTCTGGTTTGGATTGTGGCTGCAGTGATTGAAGAGAAGCTTCGTCCGGAGGATGAGCTTCCGGAATATATACATACTACGACAGAAGAACGCTATTACCGTTCCGTAGCCTTCCTGGAAAGTATCTCCAAGCAGATTATGATGGTAAAAGAGCAGGAGTATCTGGCAGACGAAGCAAGAGAGCTTGCACAGGAGTCGGAAGAAAAATATAAAGCACAGATGAAACGCAGTGAAGCAATGACATCTGTAGTTCGTATGTTAGCCTCTGAAGAAGCCTTTGGAAAGGTAGTCAATGATATACTTCGAGAAACCTGTATGGTGCTTGAAATTGAAGGCGCCTGTTTGCTTCGTGAAAATGCAAATAACACTACAGTAGATGTGATTTGTGAATATGTCTCAAGTCGTAATTGGAGCCTTGCAAATAAGTTAAATGGACAGGCAAAGGAGAAAGTATCTTTTTTGGATGGAAAGCCATATATGATTTCATCCGATTCCATGATGCCGGATACAATTGAGAGCTTTTTTGTTCAATACCATTTGCAGGCAGGTGTGTTCCAACCGATTGAAATCAATGGGCGCGTGAGCATGTATCTGTGCATGTACCAATTTGAAAAAGAGTGTACCTGGAGTGTAGAGGATATCAAGTTTATCAGTGATATCAAGCGTGTCATTCAAAGCGTTATGATGAAACGCATTACGAAGAATTCGTTGGTAGGCTCATATGCTTCGTTAGAAGCAATTTTGGAGAATGTAGGCTGCGGCATTTATGTTGCAGACTACGATAGAAAAAAAGTGCTCTATATGAATCAGAACTTTAGGGATTTTTTCCAGATGGAACAAGCAGATGAGCAGCTCGAGAAGGAGCTTTTTGGCAAGAGCTTTACAATTAAGGAATTTGAACCAAGAGAATTCTATATCAAGCACTGTGATAGGTGGGTAGACATCAATCAAACCAAAATCACCTGGGTAGATGGAAGAAAAGTACATCTGGGAATGGTGTATGATATTACTGAGAAAAAAATATATCAGCAGAAGATAGAAAACCAGATTAGTAATGATGCTCTTACAGGGCTTTATAATCGTATGCGCTGTGAGAAGGACATGGGCGAGCTGATTCGTGAAGCAGAGCTTACAGGTAGAGAGGGTGCATTTCTTCGAATTGATTTGGATGATTTTAAGAATATTAATGAAGGTCTTGGTCATCAATATGGAGATGCACTGCTTAAGGCCATCGCGCACAATTTTCAGTTAATACGTGGAATCGAAAACAATTGTTACCGCATTGACGGGGATGAGTTCGGCGTGATTGTGTATGCAGAGGCATATAAGGATTTGAAACGTATTTGTAAGGAGCTTAGAAGTATCTTTGAGAAGCCATGGTTCTTAAAGGGCGAGGATTACTACTGTACAATGAGCATGGGTGTCGTATGCTTCCCGACAGACAGTAATACGGTGGAAGATTTGATTCGTAAATCAGACATGATGCTTCATACTGCCAAGAAAAAGGGCAAAAATAGTGTAGAGTATTATAATGAGAAGGTAGAAGACACCTCCTTCTATCGTCTTGACCTTGAAAAGAACATGCGTCGTGCTACCTTAAATGATTGTTCTGAATTTGAGGTTTATTATCAACCGATTATGGATCAGGAGAAGGTGGGAAATCAATGCTGTGGTGCAGAAGCATTGGTAAGATGGAATTCTGAGGAGCTGGGATTTATTCCGCCTAACGATTTTATTCCGCTGGCAGAGTATTTAGGTCTCATTAACCCAATTGGTGAACATGTATTACTTGAGGCGGCAAAGCGTTGTAAATATTGGAATGACTGTGGTCATCCGGATTATAAGGTGAACGTAAACCTTTCCGTGATTCAGCTGCTACAGAATGACTTCGTAAAAAAGGTGAAGGCAGTTTTAGATGAAACGAACATTAATCCAAAGAATCTCACCTTAGAAGTAACCGAAAGTCTGGCAATTAATGATATGGACAGAATGAGAAATATCCTCAATCAGATTAAGGCTCTGGGCGTTCATGTAGCTTTGGATGATTTTGGAACCGGCTACTCCTCTTTGAATCATATTCGCCAGATGCCGATTGATGTCATCAAGATTGACCGTTGCTTTGTAGAGAATTTATCGGAGGACGAATTTGCGATAGCCTTTGTTAAGATGGTTTCTGAATTGGCAAAAACTATTGGCGTTACCGTTTGTGCCGAAGGTGTAGAAGAGAAAAAGCAGCTGGAGGTCTTAAAGGATATGAACGTTCGATTGGTTCAAGGCTATTACTACGGCAAGCCAATGCGAGTGCAGGAATATGAAAAGCTATACCTATAGTATAAATTTGTAAAAAATAAAAAAATAGCTATTGACAATCAAATTATCATTTGCTATTATTAACAAGTCGTCGCGAGAAGTATCTCGCGATGCATATGCGGAAGTGTCGGAACTGGCAGACGAGCAAGACTAAGG
>CAYMYV010000006.1:0-20286 GCA_964394775.1 uncultured Lachnobacterium sp.
TTGTACGTAAAGGTAAAGTAAGACGTGCAAAACTTTACTACTTAAGAGATCGTGTAGGTAAAGCTGCTAAAGTTAAAGAGTTAGTAAAATAACAAATTGCGTGCAGGAAGAGGTGTCAGATTGACACCTCTTTTTTTGCCTTGCGAAGCACCTGCTATTTTTATATAATATTTATGTGTGGCAGTCTGCCATTTTGAAAGTAAAAAGATACGGAGAAGTATATGAGACGTAAATCAGGATTGAATTTTGGCAAACAGAGAAAGAAGTTTAATATGCCGCTGTTCAAGGAAGTAATTAGCTGGATTGGGCAAATTGCAATTGTCATCTTTATAGCATATGTATGTGTCAATTTCTGGGGAACACGTACCACGGTAATTGGACAGGCAATGGAGGAGAATCTTAAGAATGGCGAACAGGTGCTGATGGACAAGTTTGTGTATGTAATGACGAACCCACAGCCGGGAGATGTGATTGTGTTTTTGCCAAATGGCAATGAAAAATCTCACTATTATATAAGAAGAGTGATTGCTGTTCCAGGTGATACGGTTCAGATTAAGGACGGTGCTGTTTATGTCAATGGCACGCTTTTTGATGAGATTGTGTCGGTTGCTGCGATGGAAGAAGCGGGAATTGTTGCAGAGCCGATGACTCTGGGCAAGGATGAGTATTTTGTTTTAGGTGACAATCGAAACAGCAGTGAGGACAGCCGTTATGCAAATATCGGCAATGTGAAAAAGGAATATGTTGTAGGAAAAGCATGGTTCCGTTTTGATTCCATCAAGGACATGGGCTTCGTGCATTAATAGGAGATAAAGTATGAATTTTCAGTGGTATCCTGGACATATGACCAAAGCAAAACGTCAGATGCAGGAAGATATTAAATTAATTGATTTGGTGATTGAGATTGTGGATGCGAGAATTCCGCTTAGCAGCCGTAATCCGGATATTGACGAGCTGGGAAAGAACAAATATCGTCTGATTCTGATGAACAAGGCTGACCTGGCAGATAAGAAAGCTACAGAGCAGTGGAGTGCTTACTTTAAAGAAAAAGGATTTTTTGTGGTAAGTCTTGATGCGCGTAGCAAAAACGGTATGAAGTCTATCACCGATATTATTATGGACGCATGTAAGGAAAAGATAGAAAGAGACTTAAAACGCGGAATCAAGAATCGTCCGGTAAGAGCGATGGTGGTAGGTATTCCTAATGTAGGCAAGTCCACCTTTATCAACTCTTATGCAGGTAAGGCCTGTGCAAAAACAGGAAATAAGCCCGGTGTAACCAAGGGAAAGCAGTGGATTCGTTTGAATAAAAATGTAGAGCTGTTAGATACTCCGGGTATTTTGTGGCCGAAATTTGAGGACCAGATGGTGGGACTTCGTCTGGCACTTATTGGTTCAATTAAGGACGAGATTCTTAATATTGATGAACTGGCAGTGGAATTAATTAAGTATCTTGTAAAGGCTTATCCGGGCGTATTAGCAGAACGCTACACAATAGAAGAAAATGATGACCCGGTACAGATGCTTTGTGGCATTGCAAAGAGCAGAAACTGCTTAAGCAAAGGCAGTGAATTGGATTACAGCAAGGCGGCAGTGCTTCTGATTGATGATTTTAGAAGTGGTAAGCTTGGCAAATTGTCGTTAGAGTTTCCGCCGGAAGCATAAGAAACAGATAAGCAAACAGAAGGATACAGACATGGAAGAAAAGAAAATTGGTGTCATTAAAGCCGAGCTGGAGGAAACAACGATAAACCAGCTGCAAAGCTTTATTGATGCCTATAAATCAGACGAACGTGGTGGCGTACAAAAGCTGGTTGAAACAGCGAAAAAGCGTCAGGAAAAATACTTAGAGGAAGTTGCCCGTACAGAAAATCTAAAGAAATATGAAAAAGAGTACGATAGCTATTTATATATTGCCGGAATAGACGAGGTAGGACGTGGACCATTGGCAGGACCGGTTGTGGCAGGGGCAGTGATTTTGCCAAAGGATTGCGATATTTTATATATCAATGATTCCAAGAAATTATCAGCTGCCAAAAGAGAAGAGCTCTATGATGAAATCATGGAGAAAGCAGTTGCGACAGGGCTTGGCTTTGTAGGACCGGAGCGTATTGACGAGATAAATATTCTTCAGGCAACCTATGAGGCTATGCGTCAGGCAATTGGAAAGCTAAATCCACAGCCGGATTTGTTGTTAAATGATGCGGTCACGATTCCCGGACTTTCCATGAAGCAGGTGCCAATCATTAAGGGGGATGCTAAGAGTATTTCGATTGGGGCAGCCAGCATTATTGCAAAGGTAACCAGAGACCGTTTGATGGAGGAATATGACCTTATCTTCCCAGGATATGGCTTTGCTGCCAATAAGGGATATGGTTCGGCGGAGCATATTGCTGCGATTAAAGAGCTGGGGCCAACACCAATTCATAGAAAATCATTTATCAAAAATTTTATGTAATATGAGTTACAGAGGAAATAAATTATTGGGCGAGGAGAATGACTATGCAGATTTCTGATTTGACACATCAGTATACCAATACAACTTCATCTGCAGAATCTATGAGCGGAACAAGGGGCGTTGAAACCCTTGTTGCTTCCGTACGCAATTTGACAGCCGGAAATATATTTGAAGGCTCCATAAATTCCATAAAGGGAAATCAGGTAATATTAGGACTGTCCAATGGGTCAGAGCTTGCAGCTCGCGTTGAGGCGAATATGCAGTTGATTCAGGGACAGTCTATGTTTTTTCAGGTAAAATCCAATGATGGTGCAACAATTGCAATTCGCCCATATACAGTAGATGGAGCAGGAGCGAACCTGACACTGCTAAATGCCTTAAATGCTGCAAATCTTCCTGTTTCCGACAAGTATCTTACGATGGCAAATACCATGATGCAGGAGCAGATGCCGATTGACAGAAACAGTATGGGACAGATGGCCCGCATACTTATGGCAAATCCGGATATGAATGTCCAGACCTTGGTTCAGATGAAGAAGCTGGATATTCCTATTTCTACAGAGATGGTGTCTCAGTTTGAAAATTATATGGATGATAGAAGTGCTATCCATACATCCCTGGATACCTTTATCAATGAATTGCCAACGACATTGTCTTCTAAAAATATGTCATTGGAGCAGATGAAGACCTTTGACAGCCAACTGCTTCTTGTTCTGGCTGATGGAGCCGACGCAGAGATGAGTGGCTTAGGTGCTACCGGACAAGTGCTAAATTCCAATGCACAGACTACACAGGCGGGAGCAGTGCTGCAGATGGCAGACGGTCAGCAGGCAGTAGAAGGTCAACAGGCAGTAGAGGGACAACAGGCGGTAGAAGGTCAGCAGGCGGTAGACGGTCAACAGGCGGTAGAAGGCCAGCAGGCGATAGACGGTCAGCAGGCGGTAGAAGGCCAGCAGGCAGTAGAAGGTCAGCAGGCGGTAGAAGGCCAGCAGGCGGTAGAAGGCCAGCAGGCGGTAGAAGGCCAGCAGGCTACAGATGGTCAGCAGACTGTAGAAGGCCAGCAGGCTACAGATGGTCAGCAGACAGTAGAAGGCCAGCAGGTCGCAGGCGGTCAGCAGGCATTAGAAGGTCAGCAGACACAAACGCAGAGCGTTACCCAGGCAAAGGTGCAGACGCTGATTCAGAATATGTTTGGAGATATTGGATTAACAAGTGAGGATACACCATCTGCATTGTTACAAAAGCTGGCTACGTATATTGCGACAGGTGAAAATGTGTCTAAGGAGGCACTCACCAATCTATTTTCTTCCAAGGATATGCAAGGCTTGTTAAAGGAGGTCATGGAGGGTCAGCTGATGCTTAAGCCGGAGGAAGTGGCAGATGGCGAGAAGCTGAAGAAACTATATGCCAGATTGGAAGCGAAAACGCAAAGTATCGATGCCTTGTTGCAGAATGCAGGACTTAAGGATACACCATTAGCTCAAACGGTCAATAATATTCATGCCAATATAGAGTTTATGAATCAATTGAATGAGGCATATACCTTTGCACAAATTCCACTGAAAATGTCGAATCAAAATGCCAGCGGTCAGCTCTATGTATATACAAGCAAACGCAATCTGGATGACCCGGAGCGTGATTTGACCGCATTTTTACATCTGGATTTGGAGCATTTAGGTGCAACGGACGTATCGGTTCGTATGCATAGGAAGGAAGTAAGCACCAAGTTCTATATGGACAGTGATGCTTCCTTTGAGCTGGTTAAAGCATATATGCCGCAATTAGAGGAGCGTATACGTGCCAAGGGATATAATTGTAAGATTGAAGTGGAGAATGAAGGACGACAGGTGAATTTTGTAGACGACTTCTTAAAAAAGGATGCGCCATCTACAGGACAGCTGCACAGGTATTCCTTTGATGTACGTGCTTAACATGATGTTGAAGCTTCACGCATGAGCCTTCATAAATGATAACTCTATGATATGTGAGGAATTATGGAAAAAGACAAAGAATTAGAAAAGCGGACCGCGGTCGCGGTGGCCTATGAACCGGGAGAGACGGCTCCGAGGATTCTGGCTACCGGTAAAGGCGAGGTGGCAGAAAAAATTATTGAAAAGGCGAAGGAAAACGATGTCCCATTATACAAGGACAACAAGCTTGCGGATACATTATCAAGGCTTAAGATTGGTGATGCGATTCCGCCGGAGCTGTATGAGGTTGTGGCAGAGATTTTGGTCTTTGTAGATGATATGGACCGTTTGAAAGCCAAATTGGATGGTGCAAAGAAGAAGTAAAAACGCTTGGGGAGAGAAGGAGTTTTTATGGAAAACAAGCGCCGCATTGGCTCAAGCTACGAGCAAAAGGCAGTCGCGTATTTATGTGAGAATGGATATTCTATTTTGGAATGTAATTTTCGCATCCGTATGGGAGAAATTGATATTATTGCAAAAAAGGATGGTTACATTTGTTTTGTTGAGGTAAAATACCGAACCACAAATACCTATGGAAATCCATTGGAGGCAGTAAATGTTAGGAAGCAGAGTCAGATTCGAAGGGTAGCACAGTGTTATCTTATGCGCCGCAGATTAAGCGAGTGGACACCATGTCGGTTTGATGTGATTGCATTTGAGGGAGAGCAGCTGACTCATATCGAGAATGCATTTTAAAAATGGTAATTAAAGATATTTAATTAAAGAATTGTAATAAGTAAGAAGATGGAATTTAAGAAAAAGAACAATAACGAAATATTAAGATTTGTAAATCATCATATAGAGGCGCAAGGGCAGGAGAGATGTGTCGTTCCCTTATTGCATTTTTCACTTCTTGAGCAGACCGGAATTGTTGAGCACTGCTTTAGCACCCGTATGGGTGGCGTGAGTCAGGGAGAGTTTTCTTCTATGAATTTTAGCTTTACAAGAGGAGATAATCCGGAGGCGGTTTTGGAGAATTACCGTAGAATTGCGGATGTCATGGGTGTAAAGCCTAAGGATATCGTATGCTCTGACCAAACACATACTACAAATGTACGTGTGGTTGGAAAAGCAGATGGCGGACGAGGCATTATACGAGACAGAGGATACACAGATGTGGATGGACTTATTACCAACGAAGCGGGTGTGGTATTGGCTACATTTTATGCGGATTGTGTACCTTTGTATTTTGTAGACCCTGTTCACAAAGCCATAGGGTTAAGTCATTCCGGCTGGCGCGGAACCGTCGGAAGGATGGGACAGAAGACCTTGGAAGCAATGCAGGATGCTTATGGAACTAATCCGAAGGATGTGTATGCAGCAATTGGACCATCTATTTGTCAGGATTGCTATGAAATAAGCGCGGATGTGGCAGAGCATTTTTATCAGGAATTTCATGATGTTTTTCCGAAGTATGGGACGGATGAAACGAATCCAATTATCGTAGATAAAGGAAACGGAAAATATCAGCTGAATCTTTGGAAAACAAACGAAATCATCATGCTTGAAGCAGGCATTTTGCCAGAGCATTTGGCAGTTACCAATATCTGTACCTGCTGTAATGAGAAGCTGTTATTTTCGCATCGCGCGAGCCATGGAAAACGAGGAAATTTAGGGGCATTTCTGATGATAAGGCCTTAGAAATCATGAAGTAGGTGAGGTGTGTCATAGAAAAGATGTTACAAGATAATGTGGCACCAAAAATGTAAGAATAGAAAGACAGTAAAGAAAATAGGCAGGCAGCTGCCTGGAAAAGAGGATAAAATGAAGAGTGTAAAAAAATATGTAGATTATATCACAGATGTAACCTGTAAGCTCTTGGACATTGATAGCCCAACCGGCTATACCAGGAATGCGGCAGAGTTTGTAATGGAGGAGTATCGCAAATTAGGATATGAGCCAAAGATGACCGTAAAAGGCGGAGTGCTCGTAGATTTGGGAGGAAAAAACAAGGATAACGGAATTGTATTGGCAGCTCATGTAGATACCTTAGGTGCGATGGTTTCTCAAATCAAGGGTAATGGCAATCTAAAGGTCTCTCCACTGGGCGGCATGAATCCAAACAATGCAGAAGCAGAGAATTGCCGTATCATTACCCGTTTTGATGGAATATACGAGGGAACCTTCCAGCTAAATAATGCCTCTGTTCATGTAAACGGAGAATATAATGATGAGAAGCGTAAATATTCCGGTATGGAGGTAG
The DNA here is from genome assembly GCA_964394775.1 of uncultured Lachnobacterium sp. Taxonomy (GTDB): domain Bacteria; phylum Bacillota; class Clostridia; order Lachnospirales; family Lachnospiraceae; genus Roseburia. The sequence goes on from CAYMYV010000006.1 coordinate 6,632, forward strand.
TACTGGACGAAGTGGTTCACTCCAAGGATGATACAGAAAAGCTTGGCATTATGGTCGGTGACATTGTATGCTTCGACCCAAGAACTACCATTACAGAAAAAGGCTATATCAAGAGTCGATTCTTAGATGACAAATTGAGCGTTGGTATTTTGTTAGGATATGCAAAATACTTAAAAGAGAAGAAGATAGAACTGGAAAACCGCCAGTATCATTACATCACAGTGTATGAAGAGGTAGGACATGGCGGAGCAGCATCTATTCCGGATGGCGTGACAGAGGTGATTTCCGTAGACATGGGATGCGTTGGAGATGGGCTTACCTGTGATGAGCATATGGTGTCTATCTGCGCAAAGGATTCTCGTGGACCATACAATTATGATGTGGTAACCGGACTTATCAAAGCAGCAAAGGAAGAAAACTTAGGCTTCGCAGTGGATATTTATCCATACTATGGCTCTGATGTAGACGTTTCACTTTGTGCGGGATATGATATTCGCCATGGATTAATTGGGGCAGGTGTATACGCATCTCATGGATACGAAAGAAGTCATAAGGATGGCGTGGAAAATACACTTAAATTATTAATTGCTTACTGTAAATAAATTGGGCTGTCCATGATTGTTTGATGATGAAATGGGGATAAGCCGGCAGATGGTTTGGGGAGGACTTATTTATGAAGAAAAAAGCTATAATTACATGCATTGTGTTAGTAGCAGTTATAGTTGTGTTATTATGCTTATGGGGAAAAGCTAAAAATAGCGGAATGTCAGATATCTTTGATTCTGGAAATGTGATTTACACAAATGAGGATGCAGGTAATAAAATCTACAACACGGAAGGCACTGATACCGTTACATTGTATCTGTATCATCAGTATGGATATGAGATGTATATTGATTCTAAGAAAATAACAGGCGAAGCTGCCACGGTTATAAAAGAATTGATTAAAAATTTGAGTGAAACCACTGATGTGGAAGAGAAAATTTCGGATGAAGAGGTGGATTTAGATTACAAGCACGGAGTTTCGATTTCTGCTAATTCCGGAACTATGTGGGTTAAAACGGAGGACGCCTTATATCGAATTGCCTCGGATGACAGTAGGATTGCTCGTGTGACTAAGCCTTTGGGAGAGGGTGTAGTATTAGATTTTACAGATACGTGTAAAAGTGAGATAAATAGTGCATGGTCATATTGGCCAAGAGACTGTTGGTATGGAGTTTATGAAGATAATGTTTTGACTATGGAACATCGATACGTAGCTGATACAAATGTTTCAGTAAAGGTTAAAAATATTAAGGTTAGCGGAAAGAATAATTCGATTAAATTAGAACTGCTTTCTGATACAACTCAGGAGGTTGAAGTGGATTGGGAAACCAGTAATGGTGGAGATTGGTATGGTTCAATAGATTCCGAGATGATATCACTTCAAGAAGGAAAAAAACAGGTAATCGAGCTTGACTTTGCACAGGTCGGAGATACCAATAAGTATGGATACTATTTAACAATTCGTGTAGAAAATACATATATCAAAATTGATATACCAGGAGAATCGTAAATATGAGAAAACACCTTGCGATGTGTAAAATTGCATCACAAGGTGTTTTTTTGGTATATAGAAAAAAGTGCATTACTACGTTCCTTAAGAAAGTTATAAGAAATTATTATATTGGATTTAATTGCGAGAATGGAAAGATATGTTACACTAAATATAACAAAACGAGCAGTACACATGAAACCAGAAAAGGGAGGATGTTTGAATGATACAGGTAAATAACGTAGTCAAAGAGTTTGAAGGATTTCGCGCATTAGATGGTGTAAATATGCATGTGGGAAAAGGAGAAGTGTATGGTTTGGTTGGACCAAACGGTGCAGGTAAATCTACCATTATTCGTCATTTGACAGGTGTATATCGTCAGGACGCAGGAGAGGTATTTGTGGCAGGAGAGCCGGTGTTTGAAAATCGACTGGTGAAGGCTAAGATTGCATATATTCCGGATGAATTGTTTTATTTTTTACAGGCAGACACCTTGGAAATGATGCGCTACTATAAAGGGTTATATCCTACCTTTGATGAGCAGATGTTTTATCGATTGAAGGAATTCTTCCCAAACATTGATTTGAAGCGTAATATTCGAAGATTATCCAAGGGTATGCAAAAGCAGGTGGCATTCTGGCTGGCGATATGCTGTAAGCCAGAGGTTTTAATCTTGGATGAACCGGTAGATGGTCTTGATCCGGTAATGAGAAGACAGATTTGGAGCATCCTCATGGAGGAAGTGACGGAAAACAAGATGACAGTTTTGGTTTCCTCTCATAACTTAAGAGAACTAGAGGATGTATGTGATCATGTAGGTATTATGAATAAGGGTAAGGTTATCATTGAACGTTCCCTTAATGAGCTACAGGGAAATATATCTAAAATTCAGGTTGCTTGCGAGAATGGTATGCCAAAGCTTCCACCAGAGTTTAAGGTGCTTCACATGTCGAATATGGGACGCGTATATACATTAATTGTACGAGGTAATCCACAAAAAGCAGCAGAAGCTATTTCCGCAGGAGAAAATAATTTTGGAGTTGTAGATATTCTTCCACTCACATTAGAGGAAATCTTTATCTATGAGATGGGAGGTGTCGATTATGAAATCAAAGATATCCTTTTTTAACAAAACGATATTTTGGAAAAATGTAACCTTATACTGGCCAATCTGGGGTGGCTATACCTTTATCCTTATGTGCATTATGCCAATTATGTTATGGCTGGAATATAACAACGGATTTCGTATCACTCCACTGACAGGGGTCCAGAAGTTTAGTCGTCTGGCGGATGTGTTGGAGCTTACGCCGGTTTATACAATATTGATTGCCTGTACCGCGGTGATAACAGGTATGGCATTATTTAGTTATTTGTATAACAGTAAAAGCGCTAACATGATTCATTCTCTTCCGGTAAATAGGACGGAGCTGTTTGGAACCAATGTTATTACAGGGCTAACATTTCTGGCAGTGCCACAGGTGTTTGTATTTGTTATGACAGTACTTCTTTGTCTTGTGGAAGGTGTACCACAGGTGGAGTACCTGGGAGTGTGGCTGTTAGTGTCTTTTGCAACGGATGTAATTGCTTTTTCTATTGTGACATTCTGCGCCATGTTTACAGGTCTTATTATAGCTCTGCCAATATATGTACTGGTGTTAAACTGCTTGGCATATGTGATTAATTTGCTGCTGGAATTAGTAATTTCCAGCTTCGGATATGGCGTGGAATACTATAATTTATTTACGCAGACGTTTTTGGAGTGGCTTTCGCCATTGGCGTGCTATATGAATAATGTGCAGCTATCATCGGTGTATACAAATGGCAGTCTTACTGCAATGCAGCTGGAAGGAATAGTTTGTATTGTGGTTTACCTAATTATGGCGATTGTTTTGTATGCAATAGCATATATGGTATATCAGAAACGTCAAATTGAGCATGCAGGAGAATTGATTACGGTAGGCTTTGTGAAACCAATTTTTCGTTGTGGTATTGGTATAATTGCAGCAATGTATGGAAGTATTCTGCTTCGAACCATTTTTTTAGAAGTTAACATTGAGATTAGTATGTTTGTATTTGTATGCTTGCTCTTATTAATTGGTGTTATAGCATATTTTATTGCGGATATGCTTGTGCGCAAGACCTTCCATGTATTCAAAAAGCAAAATTGTATTGGCTGTGGTATTTTTTCCATTGTACTGTTGCTTACTTTTGGAGGAATGTATGGCTACTCAGAGCTTGCAGAACACAGACTTCCGGAAAACGAAGATATAGAATGTGCATTTATAGAGCTGGGATACATGACCAGATATGACGATGAAAAAATCTCATTTGTAACGGATGTACATAAACAGATTTTAGAGAATTTATCTTATTATGAAACATTAGATGTCACCAATCAATATTGGATAAGTGATTTGTCGTATGAGTATGTTTCTGTTTACTATGTAATGAAGAATGGGGAAACGTTTAGCCGTTCATACCGCATTCCATTAGAAGGTTCGGGAAACGATATCATCAATCGAATTATTGAGGTAGAACAGGAGCCTGAGAATTGCTTGAAAAATCTCATTTGTAATAATTATGACGAGTTGACAGAATTTGAAATTGGTTATTTGAATATTGAGTATTATGTTAACGAAGGTGGTGAAATAGGATATCACGATGTTATATTATCACAAGAGCAGAGCAAACTTTTGTATGATGCAATTGTCGCTGATGCGTTAGAAGGCAATCTGATGAAGTACAATAGCTATTACTATGAAAAAGATGAATCATATGATGGATACACCTACTACATTGAATTTTCTTATAAAAAGCTGCCGAATAGTGAGAAGGGGTATGACTATTGGGATTATTTCTACTCCAATATAGGCTCAGGATATATGGAGATGGAAACCATGTCCTTTTACGTAAGATTTGGAAAAGACTGCCAGAATATTATAGATGCTATTTATGAGTGCGGGATTCTCGAGGAATCTCAACGTCTTTATTGGGGCGAGGAGGGTGCATGGTATGAAGATCCATTCGAATACTTTATGCAAAATGCCTTTGGAGTCAACGAGATTGCAATGATTGAGCAATTCGAGGGCGGCGGAATATATTTTGCCCGCTATGTGACAAATGAGGATGGCGAGAAAGTATACAGTAATGATTTTCTGCCATTAACACCCGAACAGAGCAGGGAATTGGCATATGGGGCAGAGAAAGATGCGTATATCCAAACATTGCTAAAGTATAATCCGGATTATATCAATTATAGTGAAACATACGTGGGTGATGACAGTGTGTTTTTGATATCAATGGGCTATGAAGATCCAATAACAGGGGAAAATAGAAGTGCATGGATACGTTTTGGCAGCGATTGTGAAACGATTGCAAATATGTTAGTTGACTTGGGAATTGTGGAATCAGTATACGATATTTGCTGGGATTCCTATTATACATATTAAAATCTTGTTGCATACGAGAGAGGAGAGACTATGAGTTCAAAGCTGTCTTTTTTTAACAAGACGATTTTTAAGAAAAACATAGCGTTATATTGGCCAATATGGGGTATTTATACGTTGGTGTTATTGTTCTCTTTGCCGGGAATCTTATGGCTTGAGTTTCATTCGTATATAATTACTCCGCCTTCATTACAGCAGAAAACGACGGCTTTATATTATGTGCTGGAATATTCGGAATTTCATATTTGGGCGATTGCGCTGACAGCAGTTATTGCAGGAATGGCATTATTCCATTACATGTATAATACCAAAAGTGCTTATATGATTCACTCCCTGCCAACGAATCGAACCGAGTTGTTCGGAACCAATGTGATTTCCGGACTGGTATTTTTGGCAGTGCCACAGATAGTCACGTTTTTAATTACCGTGCTTTTGTGTCTGAGTGAAGGCGTAACAAAGGTAGAGTATATTGGAATGTGGTTGCTTATGGTGTTAGCAACGGATGTAATCATGTTTTCTATGGTAACGCTGTGTGCTATGTTCACCGGACAGATGATTGCGTTGCCGATTTATGTGGTGGCGATTAATAGCTTGTCCTGGATTGTTGGCGGTCTTATGGATATTATGGTGTCGCTCTATTCTTATGGGGTAAGCATCAGCCTCGATGCTATGGACAGCAGTATTGTAAAATGGCTATCGCCATTTATCTGCTATCTACAGTCTGTAAGAATGCAGTCGTCCGGATGGACGGATGTGGAAACGCCGACAAGTATGTACTTGAAAGGTGTGCCATGTATTCTGATATATCTGTGTGTTGCTGTTGTGTTGTATGGAATTGCATACTGGTTATATCAGAAACGTCAAATAGAGCAAGCCGGAAATCTGGTAGCTATTAAACCACTTAAGAAGCTTGTCTGTTATGGTGTAAGTGCTTTTGCAGCTATGTATGGCGCAATTCTTGTTGCAATAATATTAGAATTATTCAGTATACATATTTTTGAAACACCATTATTTTTTATTGTGATGTTAGTGATTGGTATGCTGGCATATTTCTTTGCTGATATGCTTGTAAAGAAAACCTTCCGTGTATTTAAACGTGAAAATTGGATTTCCGCAGGGATATCCGGTGTAATCATGTTTGCCAGCTTTGGTGCGTTGTATGGTTATGCAGAGTGGAGACAATATGAGATCCCGGATGTGGATAGAATCGAATTTGCAACTGCACGTCTGGATTACGAGATGTGTTTTACAGAGGATGATTGTCAGTGGGTAGTAGAGGCCCATAAGAAGATTCTTGATAATCTATCTTATTTAGAGGAGATGGATGAAGAGGACGTATATTCATATAACGAGGAGGAAGTTGTTCGATTTGAATATTATATGAAGGATGGTTCTTATCAGTATCGCTATTATTCGGTGCCTATGGACAATGGAATAGGACAGGATATCATTGATTTATTTATTGAGCAGGAAACATCTGCAGAGCAGTTTTTCAGACAGGTAATTGGATTGTCAAATCAGATAGAGGAGTTTAGCAGTGGTGATATTAGCTATGCATTGTGGGAGGATACTGAGGATGGCCTCGTTAAGAATGTAAGATTTCAAACGGGCATTTTGAATGAAGAAAATGCAAAGCGCATGTACCAGGCAATTAAAGCTGATGCAGAAGCCGGAACTATACAAAAATACAATAGTTTGTATATCTGTGACAATCATTCGAATGTGAAGAGTGTGTACAGTCAGGATAATTATGTGGTTCTTCGTTACAAGGATGGCAAGGAAGAAGAGAAGCTGGTATTCTATTATGATTATGATTGTGAAAATATAATAAATGTGATGCTTCAGTTGGAATATGCAGAAAGTGCAGAAGATTTTTACTGGAGCTCTCTTGGAATGAGCACTGTGATGCCAGAGTTTACCATTAGTGAGCTGCTTGGATTTGATTATACTCTGGTGACAGAATTTACGACAGGAGAACTTTTACTTCGTCAGGTGGGAGACTGGTATGAATACTATGAGCTTGAAGAAGGGCAGAGCGAAAAGTTGTATTGGGCCATCATCAAAGAATGGGAAAGTGGAAATCTAAAGAATCATTATTATAGTGAATCAGAGGAGTTAAGTCACATTGCTGTGGAGTTTAGAGGCCCGGATAGTGGAGTCTGGCATTATTTTAATTGGAAATTCGGTAGTGATTGCCAGTTCATTATTAATGAATTGATTTCTTTAGGAATCATCAGTTCTTCAGAGGACATTTATTGGGAACCAACCAAGGATACAGAGGAGCCGGAGGATACACGCCTTGAGGATTTGATTTGTGAAGATTACGAAAGAGTTACAGAGTTTTATTGTGGTTCCATTGGAAAAGAACGTGAATTTGCAGGACTATCAAGCTTCAATGGATTTGAGTTAGATGACGTCCTTTCTGAAACGCTATACAATGCGGCACTTAAGGAATGGAAGTATGGAAATCTACAAAAGTATATAAGCGAAAGCGCTGATGAAATCTGCTATTTGTCGATTATTTATATGAGACCATCGGACGGGCAAATTTGGGGAGTAAATCTTCCATTTGGTAAGGATTGTGAAATTATCATTAACGAATTGCAGGCAAATGGAATTATTGACTCTGTAGATGATATCGAATGGTATAATCCGGGGGAGACTGAAGTTATAGGCGATGCACATACGAAATACCTAAAAAATGTATTTGGAAAAGAATATAATAAGCTTGATACTTTTGTTAATACTCGTATTGAGGTGGGAGTTCGCTATGAAGAGGAGGACAAATCCATTCTTGAAGTGACTGATTTTAGTGACTATGATATTCAAAAGAGAATCTATCAAGCAATACTTCAGGATTGGAAAAATGGAGACCTTCTAAAATATAATGCCAAGCGCTACTTAACCGATTATAAATTGGAAGAGCCTTATTATGGGGATAGCACCTATGACATTATTCTGGATGTGGTCTTGCCGGATACCAATGAATCAAAAACGATAGTGATTTCTTATGGACGGGATTGTACCAATATTATAGAATTATTAGTAGAGCTGCAAATGATTGAGTCGGCAGATATGATTCACTGGTATTATCTGAATCAGGAGGATCCTTCTTTTCTCGTGAATTATGACTGGTTGCGTTCCTTTGTCGGATGGGATACGGTTCAAGGATATATTACCTATTTTTATGGAGAAGAGAATCATCCATCGGTATATTTTGATGCAGAGAAATCTGCAAAACTGTACGAGGCGGTTGTGGATGGTCTAGAGAATGGTAATCTTGTATACTATATTTTTGAACGACCATTTGAAACGGAAGGGAAATTATATATCACGTTTAAGAATCCTGCTACCGGAGAGAAAGGATCTATGCACATAGCCTTTGGTAGTGGTTGCGAGGAATTAATAGAACTTATCAAGGAACTGGGACTATATCCATAGTCCCTTTTTTTGTCCTTGTATAGGGTGGGATTTTATTGTATAGTAATATTGGTTTGTTCTGTGCACTATGTGTACAGTGTATTGGAAGGAGCAGTGAGGAATTTACTATGAGTAAAGAACACATGATATATAAAATACAGCAAAACAGCATCGCAGAAGAGATGGAGTTAGAACCGGGCGATATGCTGGTGTCCATTAACGGAAAAGAAATAGAAGACGTATTTGATTATCATTTTTTGGTAAATGATACTTTTTTAGATGTAGTTGTGCGTAAAGCAGATGGCGAAGAGTGGGAGCTGGAGATAGAAAAGGAATATGACGAGGACCTTGGTATTGAGTTTGAAAATGGACTAATGGACGATTATAAATCCTGTACCAACAAGTGTATGTTCTGCTTTATCGACCAGATGCCGCCGGGAATGCGAGAGACCTTATATTTTAAGGATGATGATTCCCGTCTTTCTTTTTTGCAGGGGAACTATGTGACACTTACCAATATGAAGGACAGGGACTTAGATAGAATCATTCAGTATAAGCTGGCTCCAATTAATATTTCCGTACACACCACCAATCCTAAGCTTCGATGCAAGATGCTTCATAACCGTTTCGCAGGTGAGGCACTTAAGAAGATTGACCGTCTTTATGAAGCGGGCATTCAGATGAATGGACAGATAGTTCTATGTAAAGGGGAAAACGATGGGGAAGAGCTGGAACGTACATTAAGCGATTTGTCAAAGTATCTTCCATATATGGAAAGCTTATCGGTTGTTCCGGTCGGACTCACGAAATATCGCGAGGGCTTATATCCATTAGAGCCTTTTACAAAAGAAGATGCCGGAGCGGTTATCAAGACTATTGAGAAGTGGCAGAATATCTGTATGGAGAAGTACGGTATGCATTTCGTACACGCAAGTGATGAATGGTATTTGCTTGCAGAGCTTCCACTTCCGGAGGAAGAACGCTATGACGGATATATTCAGCTGGAAAATGGAGTAGGAATGCTTCGCCTGTTAATTAACGAATTTCAGGATGCATTGGAAGAGTACAAACAGGATAATGAAGCAAAAGCAGAGGCGCTTGAATATCTGCAGCAGGAATGTGGCGGACGCCATAAGGTCACACTTGTAACAGGGCGTTTGGCAGGAGCATTTCTCAAGGACCTTGCTACAGATTTTACGAAAGAATTCCCTGGCTATGAGGTGGATATTGTAGAGATTCGCAATGATTTCTTTGGAGAGAATATTACAGTTTCCGGTCTTATTACCGCACAGGACATGGTTGCACAGCTTAAGGGTAGAGAGCTTGGCGATGCAATAGCCATTCCTTGCAATATGCTTCGCATGGGAGAGCGTGTATTCTTAGATGACTGGTCGGTAGATGATGTGGAAAATGCTTTACAAGTTCCGCTCATTATTGTAAAATCAAGCGGTCAAGCGTTTCTAGAGGCTATGCTTGGCTGTGAATTAGAAGACTAAGTGTTTTAAAAATAGAAAGATAAGAGGTTAAATCATGAGTAAACCAATCGTGGCCATTGTAGGCCGCCCAAATGTTGGAAAATCGACTCTTTTTAACACGCTTGCAGGAGAACGCATCTCTATTGTAAAGGATACTCCTGGTGTTACAAGAGACCGTATTTATGCAGATGTATCATGGTTAGATTATAATTTTACATTAATTGATACCGGTGGTATTGAGCCTGACAGTGGAGATGTTATTCTCTCACAGATGCGCGAGCAGGCGCAGATAGCAATTGATACAGCTGATGTAATTATGTTTATTGTAGACGTAAGACAGGGACTTCAGGATGCAGATTCTAAGGTCGCAGATATGCTTCGTCGTTCTCATAAGCCGGTGGTACTTGTCGTAAACAAGGTAGACAGCTTTGAGAAATACATGGCAGATGTATATGAGTTCTATAACTTAGGTATTGGCGAGCCATATCCGATTTCTGCAGCAGAAAAAACAGGACTTGGTGATATGCTGGATGAGGTTGTAAAATACTTCCCGGATTCTGCTAAGGAAGAAGTAGAAGATGAGCGTCCACGTGTTGCGATTATTGGTAAGCCAAACGTAGGGAAATCCTCTCTTATCAATAAGCTTGCGCAGGAGGACCGTGTAATTGTATCAAATGTTGCAGGAACGACCCGCGATGCGATTGACACGGTAATTAAGTACAACAAACAGGAATATGTGTTTATTGATACCGCAGGAATTCGTCGTAAGAGCAAGGTGACAGAGGATATTGAGCGATTCAGTATTATTCGTGCTGTGGCAGCAGTAGAAAGAGCCGATGTTGTCATTCTTGTAATTGATGCAACCGAAGGTGTTACTGAGCAGGATGCCAAGATTGCGGGAATTGCCCATGACAGAGGAAAAGGTATTATTATTGCTGTTAATAAATGGGATGCCATTGAGAAGAATAACGATACGGTAAAAGAGCATACACAGGATATCCGTGATGTATTAAGCTTTATGCCATATGCAGAGATTCTGTTTATCTCCGCAAAATCAGGACAAAGACTCCACAGAATTTTCGAAATGATTGATATCGTTATCGAAAACAACAGTATGCGTGTAGCTACTGGTGTATTAAATGAAATCGTGGCTGAGGCAGTTGCTATGCAGCAACCACCGACAGATAAGGGAAAACGCTTAAAGATTTATTATGTAACACAGGTGTCTGTTAAGCCACCAACCTTTGTCGTGTTTGTCAATGACAAGAATCTGATGCATTTTTCTTATACCAGATATTTAGAGAACCGCATAAGAGATACCTTCGGTTTTAGAGGGACAGCGCTTAAATTTATTACCCGTGAGCGAAAGGAAGATAAGTAATTATGGGAATGCGTTTGGCAGCGTTAGCAATTGGATATGTGTTTGGTATTTTTCAAACAGGATATATATATGGAAAGCTTCATGGCGTTGATATACGTCAGCAGGGAAGCGGCAATACCGGTACAACTAACACATTGAGAATTTTAGGAAAAAAGGCAGGAATTATTGCATTTATTGGTGATTGTCTGAAGGCTATTATTCCAATTCTTATTGTGAAATTCATTTTTGCGGATTCTTTTGATGGAGATATTAAGGTTCTGGAGATGTATGCCGGTATGGGGGCAGTGCTTGGACACAACTTCCCATTTTATTTAAAATTTAAGGGTGGAAAAGGAATTGCTTGTACGGCCGGCGTAGCATTTACGGTATGTCCCGCCGCAGTGCCGGTGTGTTTGATTGTATTTGTTTTATGCTTTGCAATAAGCAGATATGTATCGCTGGGCTCTATTTTTATGGCATTACTTTTTATTATTCAGGTATTTGTGTTTAACTACTATGGAATATTAGGAATTGAATCAGCCTCTATTGTAGAATTTAATGTTTTGGCATTTATCTTTGGAGCAATGGCTATTATCCGACACAAGGATAACATTGTGCGCCTAATCAACGGAACTGAAAACAAGATAGGAAAGAAAGCAAAATAACTATGAGAGAAATCGGAATTATTGGAGCAGGGAGCTGGGGAATCGCTCTGGCAAAAAACCTTGCAAGCAATGGACATAAGGTTACAATTTGGTCCATTATGGAAGAAGAAATTAATATGCTAAAGGAACACAGAGAACATCTGGATAAGCTTCCTGGGGTAAAACTGCCAGAAACAACAGAGTTTACCTGTGATATCAGGGAAGCGGTTGTCGGAAAGGATATGCTTGTGCTGGCAGTGCCTTCTATTTTTACAAGGAGTACCGCAAAAGCAATGGCGCCATATGTAGCAGATGGGCAGATAGTTGTTTGTGTAGCAAAGGGAATTGAGGACGAAACGCTTCTGACGATTTCTGAGGTTGTGGAGGATGAGATTGAGAATGCAGATGTCGCTGTATTTTGTGGACCTTCTCATGCAGAAGAAGTAGGAATTGGTCTTCCAACAACGATTGTTGCAGGTGCAAAAACAAGAGAAACCGCAGAGCTTGTGCAGGATACCTTTATGAATGAGACACTTCGTGTGTATACAAGTCCGGATGTCCTCGGTATGGAGCTTGGTGGTTCGCTTAAGAATGTGATTGCACTGGCTGCCGGTATGGCAGACGGTCTTGGATATGGAGATAACACTAAGGCCGCACTTATCACACGTGGTATTGCAGAAATCTCTCGTCTCGCGGTAGCAATGGGAGCAAAGCCTGAGACCTTGAATGGTCTTACAGGTATCGGTGACCTGATTGTAACCTGCCAGAGTAAGCATAGTCGTAACCGTAGAGCAGGTATGCTGATGGGACAGGGGATGACCATGGAGGAAGCTACCAAGGAAGTAAAGATGGTGGTAGAGGGCGTGTATTCCGCAAAGGCGGCATTGACGCTTGCTAGAAAATATGACGTGGTATTGCCAATTATTGAGGAAGTAAACAAGGTGTTGTTTGAGAATAAGCCTGCAAAGGAAGCAGTAACAGATTTGATGCTTCGTGAGAAACGTTCGGAAAGTACAAATTTAGAATGGTAAGTGCAAAAATAAAATTGCTAAATGGGAGAGAACATGGAAAAAATTCGTATAAAATATTTTACAGACAAAATTGAAAGGTTAGACTACATCGAAGGAAAGTCCGACTGGATTGATCTTCGTGCTTCGGAAGAAGTAGAGTTAAAAGCCGGAGAATTCAAGCTGATTCCACTTGGCGTAGCAATGGAGCTTCCAAAGGGCTACGAAGGTCATCTTGCCCCAAGAAGCTCAACCTTTAAGACCTGGGGGTTAATTCAGACGAACAGCATCGGTATTGTAGACAATACCTACTGTGGGGATGAGGATATGTGGCGTATGCCGGTATACGCGACTCGCGATACCGTCGTTCATGTAAATGACCGCATTGCACAGTTTCGTATTGTGGAAAACCAGCCGAGGATTGTATTTGAAGAGGTAGAGCACCTTGGAAATGATAGTCGTGGTGGATTTGGAAGTACCGGAAAGAACTAAAAATATTTTCGTCAATGTGCCAAAGAGAATGTGAAATATTTGGCACTTTGCCAATAGCATTTTTGCCAAAGGTGCGATAAGATAAGCACAGTGAAAGCCCATAGGGGACTAATGTAAGTACAGGAGGAATAAAAAATGGCAAGTTTATCATTAAAGAACATTTGCAAAGTTTACGAAAACGGATTCGAAGCTGTTAAAGATTTCAACCTTGAAGTTGAAGATAAAGAATTTATCATCTTCGTAGGACCTTCAGGATGTGGTAAATCTACAACACTTC